>CAUPRZ010000220.1:0-4775 GCA_963513855.1 uncultured Hylemonella sp. | reverse complement strand
CGTTCTCGAATTCGGTGGTGATGGCCGCGCTGAGTTCGGCCAGCTGCTTCAGGCCGGCTTCGTCGAGGTAGGACGTGCAGACGTGGTGATGGCTCACCCGGCCGGCGGGGCTGCTGGCGTCGGGGTCCAGCACGGCCGTGAAATAACCCATGCGCTGGGCCGCGTGCACGAACATGCGGCCCAGCTGGCCGCCCCCCATGACACCCAGGGTCGCGCCCGGCAGGATGGTCTTCATAGGGCCGGGGGCAGGGTCATGCCACGGGCGTGGGCGGTTTGCTCGGCGCGGTAGGCCTCCAGCTTGGTACGCAGGGCCGGGTCTTCATTGGCCAGCATGGCCACGGCAAACAGCGCCGCATTGGCCGCACCGGCCTGGCCGATGGCGAAGGTGGACACGGGGATGCCCTTGGGCATCTGCACGATGATGTGCAGCGAATCCACGCCCTGCAGGTGCTTGCTGGGTACCGGCACGCCCAGCACGGGCACGGGGGTCTTGGCGGCCAGCATGCCCGGCAGGTGGGCCGCGCCGCCGGCACCGGCGATGATGGCCTTGAGGCCCCGGCCTGCGGCTGCCTCGGCGTAGGCAAACATGTCGTCGGGCATACGGTGCGCCGACACGACCCTGGCCTCGTGGGCGATGCCAAAGTGGTGGAGAATCTGGACTGCCTGTTGCATGGTGTCCCAGTCGGAGCTGGAACCCATGACGACGCCGATGAGTGGTTTCATCCCCGAATTTTACTTTTTTGCCCCGGCCCAGCCCACATGATCGATATCACCACCGAAAACTTTGAAACCGAGGTCGTCCTGGCCTCCCAGTCCGTACCCGTGCTGGTGGATTTCTGGGCCCCCTGGTGCGGCCCCTGCAAGTCCCTGAGCCCCATCCTGGAAAAGCTGGAAACCGCCTACGAAGGCCGTTTTGTGCTGGCCAAGATCAACTCCGACGAACAGCAGGAACTGGCGGCCGCCTTCGGCATCCGCAGCATCCCGACCTGTGTGCTCATGATGGGGGGCAAACCCGTGGACGGTTTCATGGGCGCGCTGACCGAAGGCAAGCTGCGCGAATTCCTCGACAAGCACCTGCCCGGCGAAGCGCAGTTGCAGGCCCAGGCCGAGGTTGACGAAGCACAGGAAGCCCTGGAGGCTGGTGACATCGACGGCGCCCTGGCCCAGATGGCCCAGGCCCTGCAGGCCGACGCAGCCAACGACGAGCTGCGCTACGACTACGCCAAGCTGCTGATCGGCACTGGCCATCTGGACGAAGCCACGGCCGTGCTGGCCCCCACCCTCACGCGCATCCCGGTGCCGCTGGCTTTCGAAGCCTTGCAGCAATGGCTCAAGGCCCTGGTGTTTGTCGGCACGGATCCGCGTGGCCAGTGGCCGCTGCAGCAGTTCGAAGCAGCCATCGCCGCCAACAAACGCGACTTCGACGCCCGTTATGCCAAAGCCCGTGTGCTGATGGTCGCCAACGAATGGGTGCCGGCCCTGGATGAGTTGCTGGAGATCATCATGCGCGACAAGAAGTGGGGCGACGAGGCCCCGCGCAAGACCTTCATCGCCATCCTGGAGCTGCTGACTCCCCCCAAACCCAAGGCCCCCGGCCCCGAGGCCAGCGGCAAAACCGCCGGCGGAATTGAGCTGGCCGGCCATGCCACGGTGGAACAGGACGAGCAGGCCGCCCTGGTCTCGTCCTACCGGCGCAAGCTCAGCATGGCGCTGAACTGATCCCCGGCCCGCCCAAACAAAACGGCACCCGAGGGTGCCGTTTTTGCTGCATACGGGACGATCAGGCCGTGAGCCGGGTCAACGCCTCGCGGTATTTGGCCGCGGTTTTCTCGATCACCTCGACCGGCAGCTGAGGCGCAGGCGCCTTCTTGCCCCAGGCCTGACCATTGACCTTTGCCGTCTCCAGCCAGTCGCGCAGGAACTGCTTGTCGTAGCTCGGCGGGTTGGCGCCTTCCTTGTAACCCTCGACCGGCCAGTAGCGCGAGGAATCGGGCGTGAGCACCTCGTCCATGAGTACCAGCTTGCCGTCGGGGGTCAGACCGAATTCAAACTTGGTGTCGGCGATGATGATGCCCTTCTTCAGGGCAATCTCACTCGCGGCCTTGTAGATGGCGATCGAGATGTCGCGGATCTGCGCGGCCAGTTCGGGGCCGATCATCTGCACGGTCTTTTCAAAGGTGATGTTCTCGTCGTGCTCGCCGACCTCGGCCTTGGCCGCGGGCGTGTAGATGGGCTCGGGCAGCTTGCTGGCGTTTTTCAGGCCCGCAGGCAGCTTGACGCCGCAGACCGCCTGGCCGGTCTGGTATTCGGCCCAGCCGCTGCCAGCCAGGTAGCCGCGCACCACCGCCTCCACGGGGATGGGCTTGAGGCGCTGGACCAGCATGGAACGGCCCTGGACCTGCGCCACCTCGGCGGGGGTCACCACGCTCTCGGGACTCTCGCCCGTGAGGTGGTTGGGGCAGATGTGGCCCAGCTGGCCGAACCAGAACAGCGCCATCTTGGTGAGCAACTCGCCCTTGCCGGGTATGGGCTCGCCCATGATCACGTCGAAGGCGCTGATGCGGTCCGAGGCCACCATGAGGATGCGATCCTCGCCCACGGCGTAGTTGTCGCGCACCTTGCCACGTGCCAGCAGGGGCAGGGAGGTGATGGAGGAGGTGTGCAGGGCGTGGGTCATGGGTAGCTCTGAAAAACAAAAGCCCGGCGCGATGGCGCCGGGCTCGTGATTATCGCAAGTTCGCGATCGGGGGCTTAGTTCACCAGCTGGGCCAGCTCGCCCTTGGCGTACTTGCCGGCCATGACCTGCAGGGTGGCGCCCTTGACCTTGGCGCCCTGGCCTTCGCAACCGAATTCCAGGTAGCGGGCCTTGCAGACCTGCTTGGCGGCTTCACGTGCGGGCTTGAGCCATTCCCGGGCGTCAAACTTGTCCGGGTTCTCAGCCAGGAACTTGCGCACCGCGCCCGTCATCGCCAGGCGGATGTCGGTGTCGATATTGATCTTGCGCACGCCGTGTTTGATGGCTTCCTGGATTTCCTTGACGGGCACGCCGTAGGTTTCCTTCATCTTGCCGCCGTACTGGTTGATCAGGGCCAGCAGCTCCTGCGGCACGGAGGAGGAGCCGTGCATCACCAGATGGGTGTTGGGGATGCGCTTGTGGATTTCCTTCACGCGGCTGATGGCCAGGATGTCGCCCGTGGGCGGACGGCTGAACTTGTAGGCGCCGTGGCTGGTGCCAATGGCAATCGCCAGGGCATCGAGCTGGGTGGCCTTGACGAACTGGGCGGCCTCCTCGGGGTCGGTCAGCATCTGACTGTGGTCCAGCTTGCCTTCGGCGCCGATGCCGTCTTCCTCGCCGGCATCACCGGTTTCCAGGTTGCCCAGGCAGCCGAGTTCACCTTCCACCGTCACGCCCACCCTGTGCGCCATGTCCACAACCTTGCGGGTCACATCCACGTTGTAGGCGAAGTCGGCCGGGGTCTTGCCGTCTTCGCGAAGCGAACCATCCATCATGACCGAGCCGAAACCCAGGTCGATGGCGCCCTGGCAGATCAGCGGGGTCTGGCCATGGTCCTGGTGCATGACCAGGGGAATCTGGGGATAGGCTTCCACCGCGGCCTGGATCAGGTGCTTGATGAAAGGCTCACCGGCGTACTTGCGGGCACCGGCGCTGGCCTGCAGGATCACCGGGGCACCGGTTTCCTTGGCCGCTTCCATGACGGCCTGCACCTGTTCCAGGTTGTTGACGTTAAAAGCCGGAATGCCGTAGCCGTTGGCGGCAGCGTGGTCCAGCAGCTCGCGCATCGAAACGAGTGGCATAGGAATCCCCTGGGAAAGTTGGTAACGGGTTGGTAACCCGCAATTTTATCCGCCCAGGAAATACCCGCCAAGCCGGCAAACGCCGGATCCGTGAAGAAATCATCGCGATCCGGCCGCGCAGCCGATGGCGTTGCGGGTTTTCAGGCCACGCGGCAGATCTTGAGCATGTTGGTGCCGCCGGGCGCGCCCATGGGCTCGCCACAGGTGATCACGTAGATGTCACCGCTTTTCACGATGCCACGCGCCTTGAGGTGTTTTTCGGCCTCTTCCAGGGCGGTGTCACGGTCGGCGCTGGTGTCCATGAGCAGGGGGCTGACGTTACGGTACAGCGTCATCTTGCGCTGGGTGGACACCTTGGGGGTCAGTGCGTAGATCGGGATGTGGATGCGATGGCGGCTCATCCACAAGGCCGTGGAGCCGGAGTCCGTCAGCGCCACCAGGGCCTTGGCCCCCAGGTGGTAGGCCGTGAACAGGGCGCCCATGGCGATGGACTGGTCGATGCGCGAGAAGGTCTTGCCCAGGAAGTCGGCGTCGAGTTTGACCTCCTCGGCCGCTTCGGCGGCCACGCAGATGCTGGCCATTTCGATCACGGTCTCGAGCGGAAACTTGCCGGCAGCGGTTTCGGCCGAGGTCATCACGGCATCCGAGCCGTCCAGCACCGCATTGGCCACGTCGCTCACTTCGGCGCGTGTGGGCATGGGGTTGTTGATCATGGACTCCATCATGTGGGTCGCCGTGATCACGGTCTTGTCCATCTCACGCGCCATCTTGATCATGCGCTTCTGCAGCGCGGGCACGGCCGCGTTACCCACCTCGATGGCCAGATCACCGCGCGCGACCATGATGCTGTCGCTGGCGCGCAGGATTTCCTCCAGCTTCGGGATCGCCTCGGCGCGCTCGATCTTGGCGATCAGGTGCGGCTTGTGGTTGTACTCGGCCGCTGCCACATTGCAGAGCTG
>CAUPRZ010000219.1:0-4803 GCA_963513855.1 uncultured Hylemonella sp. | reverse complement strand
TCTGGCGGAGCGTCTGTCAGCGCCTTGTCTTCCCTCTGAGCCCTGCCCATGCCCCAGCAACAACATGTCTTCGTCTACGGCACGCTGCGCCAGGGTGAGGCCAATGACATCAACCGCCTGCGGCCCGCGCCGCGCCTGCTGGGCCCGGCGCGTATCCGCGGCGCGCTCTACAACCTTGGGGCCTATCCCGGCGTGATCCTGGGCGGGGAGGGCTGGGTGCAGGGCGAGGTCTATGCCATCACACCTGAACTCGAACAGCAGCTTGATGTGATCGAAGAGGTGGCGCCCGTGCCCAGCGGCGAGTACACACGCCGCCATCTGGATGTCGAAGTGCCGGGGCAGACGCTGCACTGTCTGGTCTACGAGATCCACCCTGCGCGTGTGCGCGGCTGTGCCCTGATCGATAGCGGCGACTGGCTGCAGCGTTGAGCCCCGGGCCTGTCGACCCGTCGGCAGCACCCTCATTTCACGGCATCTGAATTGATTCCATATTGCGGAATATGGCGGTGATGCGTCGCAGCATTTTTTCTCAATACGAGATATTAAATACCGCATTGAAAAATGTACCTCCTAAGTTATTGATTTTTAATGAAATAAAATAAGTCTTGTATAAGACACAAGAGATGTAAAAAGTCTTCTACAAGACTTAAAGTCATGCCATCGATTCAGGCCTAGCAGCCACCGAGGAATCGAAAGACTTCATCCACCCGCAACCAGGAGCCACACCATGCCGCAAACCCTGACCGAACAACTCAGCCGTGAGCAACAGATCGCCGCCCTCGAGAAGGACTGGGCGACCAACCCCCGCTGGAAGGGCATCGAACGTGGCTACAGCGCGGCCGACGTCGTGCGTCTGCGCGGCTCCTTCCCCATCGAACACTCCATCGCCCGTCGCACGGCCGAGAAGCTGTGGGACATGCTGCACACCGAGCCCTATGTGAACTGCCTGGGCGCGCTCACCGGTGGCCAGGCCATGCAGCAGGTCAAGGCCGGCGTGAAGGCCATCTACCTCTCGGGCTGGCAGGTCGCCGCCGACAACAACACCTACTCGTCCATGTACCCGGACCAGTCCCTCTACCCGGTGGACTCGGTGCCCAAGGTCGTGGAGACCATCAACAACACCTTCCGTCGCGCTGATGAGATCCAGCATGCCAAGGGCATCGACGCCGGCCACAAGGACTTCATTGACTACTTCGCCCCCATCGTGGCCGATGCCGAAGCCGGTTTCGGCGGTGTGCTCAACGCCTTTGAACTGATGAAGGCCATGATCAAGGCCGGCGCCGGTGGCGTGCACTGGGAAGACCAGCTCGCTTCCGTCAAGAAGTGCGGCCACATGGGTGGCAAGGTGCTGCTGCCCACCCGTGAGTCCTGCCAGAAGCTGATCGCCGCGCGCATGGCCGCCGACGTGATGGGCGTGCCCACCCTGGTGATCGCCCGTACCGACGCTGAGGCTGCCGACCTGCTGACCTCCGACTACGACGAGATCGACAAGCCCTTCCTGACCGGTGAGCGCACCGCCGAAGGTTTCTACAAGACCCGCAAGGGCCTGGACCAGGCCGTGGCCCGTGCCAACGCCTATGCCCGCTACGCCGACCTCGTGTGGTGTGAAACCGGCACCCCCGACCTGGACTTCGCCAAGAAGTTCGCCGACGCCGTGCACAAGGTGCATCCGGGCAAGATGCTGGCCTACAACTGCTCGCCTTCCTTCAACTGGAAGAAGAACCTGGACGACGCCACCATCGCCAAGTTCCAGCGCGAGCTCGGCGCCATGGGCTACAAGTACCAGTTCATCACGCTGGCCGGCATCCACAGCATGTGGTTCAACATGTTCGACCTCTCGCAGGACTACGTGAAGCGCGGCATGACCGCTTATGTGGAGCGCGTGCAGGAGCCCGAATTCGCCGCCCGCGACCGTGGCTACACCTTTGTGTCGCACCAGCAGGAAGTCGGCACCGGCTACTTCGACGATGTCACCACCGTCATCCAGGGGGGCAAGTCCAGCGTCACGGCGCTGACCGGCTCCACCGAAGAAGAGCAGTTCCACTGATCGTGTGACCTGAGGAGACAGGACGAGAAGAAAGCAGCCCGCGGCGTGAGCCGCGGGCTTGCAAACATAAGGAATTCTGGGGTCAGCGGGCATACGGAACGCCAACTCATAAAAATTCCTTCTGTTTGCAGCTAGAAATATTTAATTTACCTTATTCATCTAGCTTCATACATTCAGCCCTACGCGCTTCGCACCGCAGGCACAACAGAACAACGATCTGCCGGTACGAGCCCAACGATTTCAAAAACTAGAGATCCGAAAGGAAACATCATCATGAGCAAGAAGTACAAGGTCCTGATCCTGGGCGCTTCGTACGGTAGCCTGCTGGCCAGCAAGCTGCTGATGGCCGGTCACGCGGTCAGCCTGGTCTGCCGCCAGAACACGGCCGACCTGATCAACAGCGATGGCACCCGCGTACGCATCCCCGTCAAGGGCCGCGAAGGTCTGGTCGAGATCGACTCGCGCACGCTGCCCGGCAAGCTGGACGCCGTCACACCCGAGTCCGCCCAGCCCGGCCAGTACGACCTGGTCTGCCTGGCCATGCAGGAGCCGCAGTACAGCGCCAAGGGCGTGCGTGAACTCATGCGCGCCATTGCTGAAGCCAAGGTGCCCTGCATGTCCATCATGAACATGCCGCCGCTGCCTTACCTGGCCCGTATCCCCGGCCTCAACGCCACCGCCCTGCGTGCCTGCTACCACGACCCCAGCGTCTGGGAAGGTTTCGAGCCCGGCCTCATGACCCTGTGCAGCCCCGACCCGCAAGCCTTCCGCCCGCCGGAAGACAAACCCAATGTGCTGCAGGTCGGCCTGCCCACCAACTTCAAGGTGGCCCGTTTCGAGAACCCGGCCCACACCGCCATGCTCGAGCAGATGGAAGCCGAGATCACCGCCGCCCGCCTGCCGGTGAACGGCGAGGCCATCGACCTGCCCGTCAAGCTCAAGGTGCACCAGTCCATCTTCGTGCCCCTGGCCAAGTGGGCCATGCTGCTCACCGGCAACTACCGCTGCATCGGTGCCGAAGGCATGCGCTCCATCAAGGAAGCCGTGCACGGCGACCTGGAGAAGTCGCGCGAAGTCTACGATTGGGTGGTGGGTCTGTGTGTGCTGCTGGGTGCCCAGCCTGAGGACATGGTCCCCTTCGACAAATACGCCTCGGCCGGTACCGGCCTGCTCAAGCCTTCTTCGGCGGCCCGTGCCCTGGCGGCCGGTGCCACCGATATCGAACGCATCGACCTGGTCGTCAAGCTGGTGGCCGAGCAGCAGGGCCTGCATTCGGACTCCGTCTGCGAGACCGTGCGCCTGATCAATGGCTGGCTGGAACGCAACCGCAAGGCTGCCGCCATCCACGCTTCGGTGGCCGAAGCCGCCTGAGTTTTCTTCTGGGCCCGGCGGGCCCGACTGTCACGCAAGGCCGGAAGCGCATGCTTTCGGCCTTGTCGTTTGTGGCCCACGGGCTCTGAGGGGCCTCGGTTAGAATCAGACGCATCGGGCCTTCGGGTCCCCTAACAAGAGCGAGAAAGGCACCCTGGTTATGACACCGCGAACTACCACCGCCAGCGAGACAGGTCTCAGGGGTTGCTAGTCCGCGCGCCTCTGGGCGCAAGGTACTTTTCAGATTCAACAAGGCGCGGCACCCACCGCGCTTTTTTATTTTCAGAAACGAAAACATGGTTCAGATCACGCTCCCCGACGGTTCCAAACGCGATTTCCCCGGTCCGGTGACCGTGGCCGAGGTGGCTGCCTCCATCGGAGCCGGCCTGGCCAAGAACACCGTGGCCGGCAAGGTCGACGGCAAGCTGGTCGACGCCAGTGACCGCATCGACCACGACGCCCGTCTGCAGATCATCACGCCCAAGGATGCCGATGGCGTGGAGATCATCCGCCACTCCTGCGCCCACCTCATGGGGCATGCGGTCAAGCAGCTCTATCCCACGGCCAAGATGGTCATCGGCCCCGTGATCGAGGAGGGCTTCTACTACGACATCTCCTACGAGCGTCCTTTCACGCCCGAGGACATGGCGGCCATCGAGCAGCGCATGAAGACGCTGATCGCCCAGGACTACGACGTGATCAAGAAGATGACGCCGCGCGCCGAGGTGATCGAGCTCTTCAAACAGCGCGGCGAAGACTACAAGCTGCGCCTGATCGAGGACATGCCCGACGAAACCGCCATGGGCCTGTACTTCCACCAGGAGTACGTGGACATGTGCCGCGGCCCCCACGTGCCCAACACGCGTTTCCTCAAGGTCTTCAAGTTGACCAAGCTGGCCGGCGCCTACTGGCGTGGCGACTCGAAGAACGAGCAGCTGCAGCGCGTCTACGGTACGGCCTGGGCCGACAAGAAGGATCTGGAGGCCTATATCCAGCGCATCGAAGAGGCCGAAAAGCGCGACCACCGCCGCCTCGGCCGTGAACTGGACCTCTTCCACCTTGACGAGCATTCGCCCGGCACCGTGTTCTGGCATCCCAAGGGCTGGTCCATCTGGCAGGAGGTGGAGCAGTACATGCGCCGCGTCTACCGCGAGAACGGCTACCAGGAAGTCAAGGGCCCGCAGATCCTGGACAAGGCCCTGTGGGAAAAGACCGGCCACTGGGACAAGTATCGCGAGAACATGTTCACCACCGAGAGTGAAAAGCGCGACTACGCCCTCAAGCCCATGAACTGCCCGGGCCACATCCTGATCTACAAGCAGGGCATCAAGAGCTACCGCGAACTGCCCCTGCGTTACGGCGAGTTCGGTGCCTGCCACCGCAAC
>CAUPRZ010000218.1:0-4812 GCA_963513855.1 uncultured Hylemonella sp. | reverse complement strand
TAGTGGTCGATCAGCACAAAAGAAGAGTTGGCCAGGTAGGCAAAGAAGCTGGCGATGCCAAAGGCGCCGATCAGCACCAGGCCCATGAAATGCCGGTCGCGCAGCAGGGTGGCGTAGCCCTTGAAGGCCTGGCCCCAGCTGCTGGCGGCGCGCTGTTCAGGCGGGCGGGTCTCATGCATCTGCGTGGCCATGAGGATCAGGCCCAGCAGGCCGATCACCAGCATGAACCAGAAGGCGCTGCGCCAGCCCTGCCATTCGATCAGCAGGCTGCCGGCCAGGGGTGCGAGGATGGGCGAGACGCTGAAAACCAGCATGAGGGTGGACATGAGGCGCAGGGCTTCGTGGCCGGTGTAGAGGTCACGCACCACGGCGCGCGGGATCACGGTGCAGGCACAGGCGCCCAGGCCCTGCACAAAACGCATGGCGATCAGGGTGTGGATGTCGGGCGCGAGCGCGCAGCCCACGCTGCCGATGGCGAACAGGCCCAGGCCGAAGTACAGCGGCGGCTTGCGGCCCAGCATGTCGGAGGCGGGGCCATAGATGATCTGACCCAGACCCAGGGCGATGAAAAAGGCCATGAGGCTGCCCTGCACGGCGCCGATGCTGGCGCCCAGGCTCTGCCCGATGGAGGGCAGGGCCGGCAGGTACATGTCGATGGCAAAGGGGCCGATGGCCGAGAGCAGGCCCAGGATGAGGGCGGCGCGCAAAAAGCTGGTGGTCATGAAGTCAATTTAAAAGCAAGAAGGCCTGTCTTGTGGACAGGCCCGTATCAGCGCAGCCCAGGTCAGGCCGCGTAACCGAGAACGGCGAAAAAGTGCAGGCCGGTGCCGGCCGCAACAAACGCGTGCCAGACCGTATGCGCGTAGCGCAGCTTCGAGTCCAGCATGAAAAACACCACACCCAGTGTGTAGGCCAGACCGCCGGCGACCAGCAGGGCCACGCCGGCCGAGGGCACACGTTCGACCAGGGGCACAGCCGCGATCAGCACGATCCAGCCCATGGCGAGGTAGAGGCCGGTGGACAGCCAGGGGTGCGAGAGACGGTCAAAGGCTTTGAGGGTGATGCCTAGCGCGGCCATGCCCCAGACCAGGCCGAACAGTGTCCAGCCCCAGGGGCCGCCCAGCGCACCCAGCGCAAAAGGTGTGTAGCTGCCGGCGATGAAGAGGTAGATGGCGCCGTGGTCCAGCTTCATGAAGACCTGCTTGGCGCGGCCCATGGGCAGGGCGTGGTAGAGCGTGGAGGTCAGGTAGAGCAGGATCATGGTGGCGCCGAAGACGGCGGCACCGACGATGTTGGCGGCATTGAGGTGGCTGACCGAGACCAGCAGGAAAGGCATACCTGCCAGGGCGGCCAGCAGGGCGATACCGTGGCTGATGCTGTTGGCGATTTCTTCGCCCAGGGTCTGGGGACGTTCTTCGATCATGGGTTCATTCTCGCATGCGTCTGTGATCCGCGTGTGACGACGCGGTGCATGGGTTTCACTTGCGCTGTCGTTCCTTTTCGTAGTCTTCGTAGGACTGGCGATTCACGCGGGCCATGCAGTCTTCGTAGCCGCCCGGCGGCAGCTTGCGGCATTCGTTTTCGGCGCTGGCGCGCGTGCCTTCGTACCAGGCACGGGCGGTGCAGCCGGGCAGGGCGATGAGGGTCAGCAGGAGCGGGAGGATGAGGTGCATGCGCATCAGTGTAGAGCGGATGTGTGACGCTTGTCTGGCTTGCTACAGTCAGCGTTTTGCGTTGTCTCAAACTCTCATGAGCCTGCAGTCCGTCCGCGAATTTTTTGTGTCCAGGCAGTTGGACATTCCCATCATCGAGCTGGACGTCAGCACGGCCACGGTGGCGCAGGCGGCCGAGGCGCACGGTGTGTCGCCGGGACGTATTGCCAAGACCCTGGCCTTCCGCCTGGGTGAGGGGCAGGTGGTGTTGCTGGTGTGTGCCGGCGATCAACGTATTGACAATCGCAAGTTCAAGGAAGCCCTGGGTCGCGGCCGCATGCTGCCGCCGGAGGAAGTGGCCGACCTCACGGGTCATCCGGTGGGCGGGGTCTGTCCCTTCGGCCTGGCGCAGACCTTGCCTATCTACCTGGACGTGGCCCTGCAGCAGTACGAAGAGGTGCTGCCCGCGGCGGGCAGCACGACCAGCGCGGTGCGTTTGTCCCCCGCGCGACTGGCGGAGATCACGGGCGGGCAGTGGGTGGACGTTTGCCAGCCACCAGCCTGATGCAGGGGCACCCTGCGCTGAGGTGCAGGCCTTGCGCCGTGCAGCGATGACAGCGCACCGCCCAGGTGCGCACGTATGCCCATTCCGTATACGGCTTTGTGATGCATGGGGGTTAGTCCTGATGCGGCAGGAGGCATGGCCCGGATCATGATATTCATTCTGGCCCGGTCCTGTCGATAACTTGACAGGGTGGTCCGATGTCGCGGCCGGCTTGGCTACGCGAGGCTTACCTTGAGGAGGCTGATGTGCTTGCAGGATCTGCTTCAGGATTTGTAGCAAAAGCGCCTCATATACAGGTGCGGGTAGAACAGCATCCCGCATTCCATGGCATAGAATCGGCAGCGTCTGCAGCACTGAATTGTCAGGTGACAGATCCGTTTACCCATGAAGCCATCTGATTCCGAACTGATCGATATTGCCGAGCTGCGCATCGGCCTCTACGTGGAGCTCGACCTGGGATGGATGTCGCATCCCTTTCCCACGGGCAGTTTCAAGATCAGCACGCACAAGCAGATCGAGGTCATCCGCGGCCTCGGCCTGAGGCAGGTGCGTTGGGTCCCCTCGAAAAGTGATGCACCTCTGGACGGTGTGTCCAGCCGTCCGGGCATGGACGAGGACGCCGCCGCCCGGGCACTGGCGCACGACCGTGAACTGCGCCGCCAGCGGGCCGCGCTGATCGAGGCGCAGCAGAAGAGCCTCAAGGTCTGTGAACAACGTTTCGGCGCCGCGCAGCAGCAGTACCGTCGCGTGCAGGAGGATGTGCTGGAACATCCTCAGACCGTGCGCGACGAGTGCCTGGCCATGGTCAACAACTATGTGCAGGAAATGAACTGCGACGGCGAATCCGCCATCCGCCTGCTCTCCGAAGGCGTGGGCGAGCGTGCGGCCATGCACCCCGTCAACGTCACGGTGATGTGCCTGCTGCTGGGCAAGGCCATGGGTCTGGGCGGGCAGGACCTAGTGGATCTGGGCATCGCCGCCTTTCTGCACGATGTGGGCAAGCTGCAGCTGCCGCAACGCGTGCGCTGGTTCGAGGACGGTTTCTCGATCGAGGAGTTCAAGCAGTACCAGGAACACGTGACCAAGAGCGTGGCCATCGGCAACCGCATGGACCTGAGCGAAGGCGCGCTGATGGCCATCGCCCAGCACCACGAGATGATGGATGGCAGCGGCTTCCCGATGAAGCCGCCGGCCAGCGAGCTGAGCCAGACCGCCCGCATCCTGGCTTTGGTGAACCGTTACGACAATCTGTGCAATCCGGTGCGCCTGGTGACGGCGCTGACGCCGCACGAGGCCCTGTCCCTGCTGTTTGCGCAGCACAAGGTGCGTTTCGACAATCTGGTGCTCAGTGCCTTCATCCGCATGATGGGCGTGTACCCGCCGGGTTCGGTGGTGCAGCTGATCGACGGGCGTTATGCCCTGGTGGTCTCGGTCAACTCGGTGCGTCCGCTGAAGCCCCGCGTCATCGTGCATGAACCCACGGTGCCCAAGCACGAGGCCCTGATCCTGGACCTGGAGAGCCAGCCTCATATCGGCATCCGCCGCAGCCTCAAGCCGGCCAGCCTGCCGGCCGACTCGCTGGAGTATCTGGGGCCGCGCCAGCGCATCGCCTATTACTTCGAGAACTCAGGCCCGGCGCCACTGGACCACGCCTGAGACCATTGCCCCCGGAATAAAAAAAGCCGCTGCACTGCAGCGGCTTTTTTGTGCCGGCCCGCAGCGCGGGCAGGGTGGAATCAGATGGCCTTGGCTTCGCGCAGTTCCTGCAGCTGTGTTTTGGTATAGCCCATCTGGGTCAGCACCTCTTCGGTGTGTTCACCCAGCAGGGGCGAGCGCGTGACTTCGGTCGGGCTGTCGGACAGCTTGATGGGGTTGCCCACGCTGAGGTACTTGCCGCGCACGGGGTGGTCCACCTCAACGATGGTGCCGGTGTCGCGCAGGGACTGGTCCTCGGCGATCTCCTTCATGGAGAGGATGGGGCCGCAGGGGATATCGAACTCGTTGAGGATGTCCATGGCCTCGAACTTGGTCTTGGTTTTGGTCCATTCCTCGATACGCGCGAAGATCATCTTCTGGTGCGGCAGGCGGGCCTGCGGCGTGGCGAAGTGCGGGTTGGTGATCCAGTCGTCTTCGCCGATCACCTTGCAGATGGCCTGCCAGGCATTGGACTGCGTGATGAAGTAGATGTAGGCGTTGGGGTCCTTCTGCCAGCCCTTGCACTTGAGCACGGCACCCGGCTGGCCGCCGCCTGAGGCGTTGCCCGCACGCGGCACGGCTTCGCCAAATTCAATGTCGGGGAACTGCGGGTACTCCTTGAGCGCACCGGTGCGTTCCAGGCGCTGCTGGTCGCGCAGCTTGACGCGGCAGAGGTTGAGCACGGCATCCTGCATGGCGGCCAGCACCTTCTGGCCGCGGCCGGTGTTCGCGCGCTGGTAGAGGGCGGTGACGATGCCCAGGGCCAGGTGCAGGCCGGTGCCGCTGTCGCCAATCTGGGCGCCCGTCACCATGGGCACGCCTTCCGGGTCGCCGGTGGTGGAGGCGGCGCCGCCCGTGCACTGGGCCACGTTTTCGTAGACCTTGCAGTCGACATAGGGG
>CAUPRZ010000217.1:0-4825 GCA_963513855.1 uncultured Hylemonella sp. | reverse complement strand
CGTCACGGAGCACCTCGCTGCGCCCGGCCGGGCCCAGCAGCAGCAGGCGCTCGGTCGGGGCGTTCATCGCCCCCCTCCCGGCGGCGTCAGCCGGCGTGCGACCACCTGGCCGGTCTTGAGGTGCGACTCGACGATCTCGTCGATATCGCTGACATCCACATAGGAATACCAGACACCCTCGGGATAGACCACGGCCACGGGCCCGCCGGCACAGCGGTCCAGGCAGCCTGCACGGTTGATGCGCACCTGGCCCGGGCCGGCCAGACCGGCCGCCTTGACCTGTGACTTGCAGCGCTCGAAGGCTGCTTCGGCCTGGTGGCTGGCACAACAGGCTTCGCCATTGGCGCGCTGGTTGAGGCAGAAAAAGACGTGGTGCCTGTAATAGGCAGAGGGGGGTGCGGCTTCGCTCATCCCTCGATTTTAGGTGCTGCCTCGTCGCGAGCACCCTGCCCCCAGATGCGGATCAACACGTAAAGCAGCACCGCATAGGGCCAGATCCAGCCCAGCCACTGGACCACGCCATGGAAACGGATGAAACGCCCCTGCTCCCAGATCTGCAGGTTGTGCGCGAAATAGGGGCTGGCCGGCGCCTGGTTGATCAGGCTCAGATAGATCCCCAGCCCCAGCAGCAGCAGGGCCACCCCCACACGGGCTGGCACACGCAGCAGCAGGCCAGCCAGCACAGCCGACAGCAGCAGGCCGGCCTGGACTGGCCGGCTGAACCAGGCCCAGGCATGCACGGGCCCATAGCTCAAAGCCGCCGACAAGAGACTGGCGCCCAGGGCTGCCGCGAACACGGCCAGCACGAAGACCACACGACGCCCGAGCGTCGGAATGATGCAATAGCCCAGCAGGCAGGGAATCAGGGCCCCGAGCAGCACACAGGCCAGCTCGGCAACAGGAACCAGGGGTTGCAGCTCCACCGGGCGCAGGGGAATCCACTCCAGGAAAGGCGTGTCCAGCAACAGCCCGGCCAGCCCCTCCTCGACCCGCTCATAGACCTGCCCCAGGCCCAGGGGCACGGCCGCCGGAGACAGCAGGGCAAAAGGCCAGAGCGCCAGCAGCACCAGGGCCCCACGCGCCTCGGGCACGAACCAGCGCGCGCGAAAGCGGATCCAGCGGTCGATGGCGCCCAGCTTTTCCAGCAGGGTGGCGGTCACCGCGCCCAGCCAGGCCCCGGCCGTGTTCAGCACCCAGTCGACATTGGACGGAACACGCGAGGGCAGATAACCCTGCAGCGTCTCCATCGCGAGCGAGAACCCGGCCGCCGCCAGTGTCGCCAGCAGCACGGCCTGGGCCCCGCGCCCGGTGCGCAAGGCCCCCAGCGCCAGCAGAAAACCCAGTGGCGCATAACCCAGCACATTGGAGAACAGGTCAAAAGCCGTCCAGTAATGGGGCCAGGGCGCCAGCAGAAACCCCCAGGGCAGCGGCCCCTGGTCACGCCAGCGGTCAAAGGGATAAAGGCTGGCATAGACCACCAGCCCTGCATACACAGCGCTCAGGGGCCAGGCCGAGGTCTTGTGTGGCATGAGCCCCGTTCTGCCCGCTCAGAAGGGCTTGACCACCACCAGCACGACCGCCACCAGCAAGAGCAGCACCGGCACCTCGTTGAACCAGCGGTACCAGACATGGCCGCGCCGGTTCTCGCCCCGACGGAATTTCTTCAGCAGCGAGCCACAGGCATGGTGGTAACCCAGCGCCAGCAGCACCACCGTCAGCTTGGCATGCATCCAGCCATTGCCCGGGCCCTTGCCGATGCCGTAACCCAGCCAGAGCCAGAGCCCCAGCACCAGGGCGGGAACAGCCAGCACCGTGGTGAAACGCATCAGCTTGCCGGCCATCAGCAGCAGGCGCTCGCGCTCAGCCACGGACTCCGCCGGCACCTGGGCCAGGTTCACGAAGATGCGCGGCAAATAGAAAAGACCCGCAAACCAGCTGGCGACGAAGACGATGTGGAGTGATTTGACCCAGAGCATGGTCTGAGTTTAGTCGTAGCCCTACGAGTCGGGGCTACAACCCGCATCGCGGGTTGCGGTGCAGGCTAACTTTGTGCAGCAAAGTTAAGCGCAGCGTGCTGAAACCAAAAAAAACCCCGGCCAATAGCCGGGGTTGCAAGCCTTTTTTGCTGTCACACATCAAGGCCCCGCTCAGGGAGGAAAAGCGGGGGGTGGCGAACCACCCGGTCTGTAATCTAACAAAAAGGTGCCCCAAATGCAAGCCTTGCCCGTAAACAACACGTAAATGAGGCGTGTTCAGGACTTACCCATAGGGGCATTTGCGGCGATGGAATCGGGCACAATTTTCCCCATGACACCTTATGCCCCCTACCCCATGGGCCGGCCGCGCCGGCTGCGTCGCGATGAATACACCCGCAATCTGGTGCGTGAGCATGCGCTCAGCGTGCATGACCTGATCTACCCGGTGTTTGTCCTAGACGAAAAAAATCGCCGCGAAGCCGTGAGCTCCATGCCCGGGGTCGAGCGCCTGAGCCTGGATCTGCTGCTGCCCGTGGCCGAGGAATGTGTACACCTCGGTATTCCGGTCATGGCCCTGTTCCCGGTCATCGACAGCAAGCTCAAGACATCCGACGGCCAGGAAGCCCACAACCCCGACGGCCTGGTGCCGCGCGTGGTGCGCGAGCTGAAAAAGCGTTTCCCCGAGCTGGGCATCATGACTGATGTGGCACTGGACCCTTACACCAGCCACGGTCAGGACGGCGTGCTCGACGACACCGGCTACATCCTCAACGACGAGACCGTCACCCTGCTGGAAAAACAGGCGCTCACGCAGGCGCAGGCCGGCGTGGACATCGTGGCACCCAGCGACATGATGGACGGGCGCATCGGCGCCATCCGCAGCGTGCTGGAAGCCAACCGCCTAGTGCACACCCGCATCATGGCCTACAGCGCCAAATACGCCAGCGCCTTCTACGGCCCCTTCCGTGACGCCGTGGGTTCCTCGGCCAATCTGGGCAAGAGCAACAAGAAGGTCTACCAGATGGACCCGGGCAACACGGATGAGGCCCTGCGCGAAGTGCCACTCGACATCAGCGAAGGCGCCTACATGGTGATGGTCAAACCCGGCATGCCCTACCTGGACGTGGTGCGGCGTGTGAAAGACGAGTTCCGCGTGCCCACCTTCGCCTACCAGGTCAGCGGCGAGTACGCCATGCTCAAGGCCGCCGCGCAGAACGGCTGGCTGGACCACGACGCGGTGATGATGGAAAGCCTGCTGGCCTTCAAGCGCGCAGGTGCCGACGGCGTGCTGACCTACTTTGCCATGGCCGCCGCACGGCTGCTCCGGATATAAGACCAAGACATGCGCGTCTTCACCATCGGCCCCAGCGGCGTCAGCGAAAGCGATGCGCCGCCCGCGCAGTTGCCGGCCCAGGGCCATGTGTGGATCACCTGCAGCCGGCCCGAGTTCGAAGCCGGCTGGCCACAGTTGCAGACCACCTTGCAGTCACTTACCGGGCAACAGCTCGTCGACCTGCACGTCTCGGACCTGCTCAACGCGCAGCTGCCCTCACATTTCGACTACACCTCGCAATACGACGTGATGGTGTTCCGCCGCCTGGCCACAGCGCGGCCGGACGCCCCTGGAACACGGCCCAGGCCCGGCCGCCGCGGGGGCCCGCCCATCCTGCGCCACATCGACACCAGCCCGGTGGGTTTTGGCATCTTCGAGCGTGTGCTGCTGTCGGTGCACCCGGCCGACTGCGCGGCTCGCGACGCCTATGCCGCACGTCTGCTCCAGGCCAGCGCCAACGATGTGCGCACGGCCAACAGCCGCTTGCCCGCCTCACCCGCCGACCTGATGCTGCGCGTCGTGAACCAGATGGTAGACGGCTTCCTCGACCTGCGGCGTGAACTGACCCGCCAGCTCGACCACTGGCAGACCGAACTGCTGGACCCGCGCACACGCTTTCGCAACTGGCCCTCCCTGCTGGACGCGCGCCTGGCCCTGCATCAGCTCGACGAGATCTGCGAAGACCAGCGTTCAGCTGTGCAGGACTGGATCGAATCGGTGAAAACCTGGCCCGAGGCTGACTCCCCCGCCGCCGAACGCGAGCGCGATCTGCTGCTGGTGCGCAGCCGCGATGTGCTCGAACACATCGAGCGTGTAGTGCACCATGTGCGTCGGATGGAGCAGAGCGTGGAGACTGCGGTGCAGATCCACTTCAACGCCCAGAGCAACCGCACCAACGACATCATGCGCACGCTCACGGTGCTCACCGCCATCTTCCTGCCGCTGAACCTGATCGCCGGCATCTTCGGCATGAACTTCGAGTTCATCCCGCTGATCCACAACGATGGCGGCTTCTGGTGGGCCATGGGCTCCATGGGCCTGACCGCGGTGGTGCTGGCGCTGATCTTCTGGCGCAAGCGTTACCTGGAACGCAGCGGACGTTAAGGGGCCTCGCCCCCGTCGGGCTCGGGGCCACTGCCGATCTTCAAGCGGGTCAGCAGATCCCCCACGAGTTCCAGCCGCAGCAAGGGGCTGTCCACGGTCAGGAACTGCTGTTTGAGCTGCGGGCTCACGGGCAGGATGTCGCACCAGCGGTGCGCCAGCCAGCCGCAGTCGTCCCACTGCAACGGCGCCTGGATGGGCAGTTCGTCGCCGGGCTGGGCCTGGGACTGCATGTGTTGCAGCAGACGCTCCAGGCCGATGCGCACCGGCACCAGATCGGCCGGCACGGGCACCACCGGATCTTCTTCCAGGTATTCGGCCTCACCGGTCCACAGGCCGTGTTTCATCTGCTTGCTGCGCAGCAAACGGAAACGCCGGCCGCCGCGGCAACGGATCATCATGAGACCGGGCTGGG
>CAUPRZ010000216.1:0-4828 GCA_963513855.1 uncultured Hylemonella sp. | reverse complement strand
CCATCAAGCTGGTGGCGGTGTTTCCGCCCGGCGGTTCGGTGGACCAGGTCTCGCGCCTTCTGGCACCCCATCTGCAGCAGGAGCTGGGCCAGAACGTGATCGTCGAGAACAAGGGCGGTGCTTCGGGCTCCATCGGCGCGGCCCAGGTGGCCGCTGCCGCGCCCGACGGCTACACCTTTGCCGTGGTCTTCGACACCCATGGCGTCAACCCGGCGCTGATCCCCAACCTGCCCTTCGACTCGCGCAAGGACCTGAACACGGTCATCGTCGTCGGCACCTCGCCCATGGTGCTGGCCACGCCGGCCGCTTCGGAGTTCAAGACCCTGGCCGACGTGCTGGCCGCGGGCCGGACCCCCAAGGGCGCGAGCTACGGCACCATCGGTTCGGGCAGCCTGGGCCATCTGGCCCTGGCCCTGCTGGGCAAGAACAACAAACTGAACTTCGTCCACGTGCCTTACAAGGGCGGTGGCCCGCTGATGAACGACGCCGTGGCCGGCCATGTGCCCCTGGCCATCGGTTCGGTCTTTGTGGTCAAGCCCCATGTGGACAGCCAGCGCCTGCGGCCCCTGGCGGTCACGACCAGCCAGCGCGCGCGCCAGCTGCCGGAGGTACCGACCATCGCCGAGAGCGGTTTTACCGGTTTTGAGGCCCCGGCCTGGTGGGCCGTGCTGGCGCCGGCCAAGACCCCGGCCGCCGTGGTGCAACGCATGAACGAGGCCATCAACAAGATCATGAAAAACCCGGAGGTGGCGCAGCGTCTGGCAAGTCAGGGCATCGATGTCCTGGGTGGCACGCCGCAGGCCGGGCAGGCTTTCATCGAGCGCCAGATGGACATCTGGGCCAAGGTCGTGAAGGACAACGACATCAAGCCTGATTGATGTGGTCGCAGATGCCGATTTGTGCTGTTGCGTGTTGCGAGGAACGCCGTGGAACCGGCTTTGCCGGGCCGCTGGCGTTGCCCCTGAGGGGGTGGCGCAGCGAACAAAGGGAGCGTAGCCTGGGGGGAGCTAGTTCTCCGGAGTGACCTGCAGGGCGACGAGGAAACGCGCCACCATGTTGTAGGTGGCAATCGCACTCGTGAGTTCAACG
This sequence comes from uncultured Hylemonella sp., assembly GCA_963513855.1. Classification (GTDB taxonomy): domain Bacteria; phylum Pseudomonadota; class Gammaproteobacteria; order Burkholderiales; family Burkholderiaceae_C; genus Hylemonella. The sequence continues at coordinate 3,739 of CAUPRZ010000216.1, read as the reverse complement.
ATGCCGGTGGTGTCGAAATGCCGGCGCAGGCCCTCGAAGACCTCGTCGCTGACCTTCACGTCCAGCGTCATCTGCGCGGCATAACGGATCACCAGGCGTTCGACCTCACTGAGGGACGGATCGGAGGGCAGACCACGTGGGTCGTTCCGGACGTAGGCATTCAGTGCGTCCAGCTGGGCCTGGGTGCCGCCGGCACCTAGAAAGTCGGGCGCATGGTGGTGGTACTCGTACTTCGCGCCCGTCAGCAGGGCCACGGTGCAGATCCCCAGCTCACGCAGCCGCAGGCTGGTGGGCAGCTCGCTGCGCACGGCCTTGAGGTAGGTGTTCCAGCCGCGGGCCAGCGGCTCGCTCCAGAGCAGGGCCTTGTCCAGGTTAATCAATGTGCCGCCACGGCGCGCCAGGATGGCGTCCACCAGGGCCTGGGGTTGGGGCTTGCGTTCGGGGGTCCATTCGGGGATGCGCATGGAAGTCATCGTTGTTTTCCCGTGGTGAGTGGTTCAAATGGAAGGTGCGGCTTCCAGCATACGCGGGGATTGGGCGGATAATTTGTCGCCATGCGTATCCGCTTCACCAAGATGCAGGGCGCGGGCAATGACTTCGTCGTGCTCGACGAGACCCGCGGCCCCAGCGTGCCCGGGGGCCTGTCCCTGGCCCAGTACCGCTGGCTGGCCGACCGCCACTTCGGCGTCGGCGCCGACCAGATCCTCAGCGTGCGTCCGGCCCCGACGGCCGGCGTCGACTTCGAATATGTGATCCACAACGCCGATGGCAGCGAGGTCGAGCAGTGCGGCAACGGTGCCCGCTGTTTTGCGCGTTATGTGCACGACGCCGGTCTCACGGGCAAGGACCGCATCCGTGTCCAGACCCTGGGCGGCGTGATCGAGCCGAGGCTCAATGCCGATGGCCGTGTCACCGTGGACATGGGGGCACCCATCTTCGAGCTGCCGCGTATTCCCTTTGACGGCGCGGGCCTGACGCCCCAACCCACCGGTACCTGGGTGACCTGGCCGCTGGAGGTGGGCGGCACCGCGGTGCCGGTGGCCGTGGTTTCCATGGGCAACCCGCACGCTGTGCAGATCGTGGCCGACGTGGAGGTCGCACCCGTGCACACGCAGGGCCCGCTGATCGAACACCACGCGCGTTTCCCGCGGCGTGTGAACGCCGGTTTCCTGCAGGTGCGGGACCGTGGTGATGTGAAGCTGCGTGTCTGGGAACGTGGCGCCGGCGAGACCCTGGCCTGTGGCACCGGTGCCTGCGCGGCCGTGGTCTCGGGCATACGCCTGGGCCTGCTCGATGCGCGTGTGGACGTGCAGACGCGCGGCGGCGTGCTGACGATTGAATGGGCGGGGGAGGGACAGCCGGTGTTCATGACCGGCCCGGCCACCACCGTTTTCCAGGGCGAAGTCGATGTGCCCGAATTGAACTGATCTTTTTTGACCCACACCATGACCGAACAAGACATCGTTTCCTACCTGCGCAGCAACCCCGGCTTCTTCGAGCGCCAGGCGGATCTGCTGGCCGAGATCTGCCTGATCAGCCCGCACAGCCGGCGCACCGTGAGCCTGCAGGAACGCCAGGCCGAGCTGCTGCGCGAAAAGATCCGCATGCTCGAAGGCCGGCTCATGGACATGATCCGCCACGGCGGCGACAACCTCGCGCTGTCGGACAAGATGTTGCGCTGGGCGCGTGACCTGTTCCTGGAACAGGAGGCCGACCGCATCCCCGAAGCCATCGTCGACGCCATCCAGCTGCAGTTTGCCGTGCCCCAGGTGGCCATCCGTGTCTGGGATGTGCTGGACGAGTACAGCGATGCACCCTATGCCCAGGGCGTGAGTGAAGATGCCCGCCTGCTGGCCGATTCCCTGCGTGAGCCTTTCTGTGGTGTCAACTCGGGCTTTGAGGCCACCCAGTGGCTGCCACACCCCAACCTGGCCGTCTCGCTGGCCCTGCTGCCCCTGCGGCCGCTGGAGGCGGGCACCAACGGCCCGGCCTTCGGCATGATCGTGCTGGCTTCGCCCGATGCGCAGCGCTACAGCAGCACCATGGGCACGGATTTCCTGGTGCGCATCGCCGAGGTGGCGAGCGCCGCCCTGTCCCGTCTGAGGTAAGCCGTGGAATCCACCGCTGCGCCCGGTAGCGCCGATCAAGAACTGATCGAGCGTTATCTGGAGCATGTGCGGGTGGAAAAACGCCTGGCCCAGCGCACCGTGGAGCTCTACGCGCTGGACTTACACAAGCTCGGTGAATACGCCGCCCAGGCCAACGTGCCGCTGCTGGGTGTGCACAGTGCCCATGTGCGACGCTGGATCGCGCAGATGCATGGGGGTGGCCGCAGCGGCCGCGGCATCGCACTCATCCTCTCGGGCTGGCGTGGTTGTTACACTTGGCTGGGCCGGGAGGGCCGCGTGACCAGCAACCCGGTGCAGGACGTGCGTGCGCCCAAGGCGGCCAAGCCCTTGCCGAAAGCGCTCAGCGTGGACGACGCGGTACAGCTGGCCGCCCACCGCGACGAGGACGCCGCCCCCTGGCTGCAGGCCCGCGACGCGGCCATGACCGAGCTGCTCTACAGCAGCGGCCTGCGCGTGGGTGAGCTCACGGGGCTGGATGTGGCGGCGAGTTCAAGGGCCCGGGGCTGGGTCGATCTGCAGGCCGGTGAAGCCCATGTGCTGGGCAAGGGCAGCAAACGTCGCAGCGTGCCCGTGGGCGCGGCGGCGATGACAGCCCTGCAGCAGTGGCTTACGGTGCGTGCGTCGGTTGGTGTGCCTGCGGAGCAGACGGCGCTTTTTATCGGCCGCCACGGCACCCGTCTCACGGCGCAGTCCGTCTGGTTGCGCCTCAAGCGCCGCAGCCTGCAGGCTGGCCTGGCCACCCCCGTGCATCCGCACATGCTGCGCCATTCCTTCGCCAGCCATGTGCTGCAGTCCAGCAGCGACCTGCGTGCGGTGCAGGAGTTGCTGGGTCACGCCAACATCAGCACGACCCAGGTCTACACCCGGCTGGACTTCCAGCATCTTGCCAAGGCCTACGACGCGGCGCATCCGCGCGCACGCGTCAAGACGGGCAAGTAAGGCGCGGGTCGGCTAGAACGACTCCCAGTCGCTGTCATCGGCGCCTGTGGCTTTGGGTGCTGCTTTCACCGGGGCTACCGCCGCTGGCGCCGACAGGCGCTGGGGCTTCGAGACGGCGGATGTGGGTTTGGGGGCGGGGATAGGCGCGGGTTTCTTCGGCCCGGCCATTGGCGGCGGTGCCGAGACGCGTGGTCCGGCATCACCCGCCAGTTTGAACACCGCCACCGTCTGCACCAGGTCCTGCGCCTGGCTCTTGAGGCTGCTGGCGGCGGCAGCCATCTCTTCCACCAGGGCGGCGTTCTGCTGGGTGGTCTGATCCATCTGTGTGATGGCCTGCCCCACCTGGCCCACGCCCTGGCTCTGTTCGGTGCTGGCCGAGCTGATCTCGCCCATGATGTCGGTCACGCGCCGGATGCTGGCCACCACCTCGTTCATGGTCTGGCCGGCCTGGTCGACCTGCGCACTGCCTTTTTCCACACGGCTCACGCTGTCGGTGATCAGGGCCTTGATCTCCTTGGCAGCCTCGGCGCTGCGGCCAGCCAGGCTGCGCACCTCGCTGGCCACCACGGCAAAACCCCGCCCCTGTTCACCTGCGCGTGCGGCTTCCACGGCGGCATTGAGCGCGAGGATGTTGGTCTGGAAGGCGATGCCGTCGATCACGCTGATGATGT
>CAUPRZ010000215.1:0-4830 GCA_963513855.1 uncultured Hylemonella sp. | reverse complement strand
CTGCAAGACCTGACCCGCGCCTGAGAACTCAGAGGTCCTCGACGCGGTTACGGCCTTTCAGCTTGGCCAGGTACCGGGCACGGTCCGCCGCGGCGATCATGTCTTCACGTTCATTGCCCCCCGCCAGGTCCAGCGCGTGCAGACCGATGCTGATGGTGAAACGGATCAGCCGCCCGTCGAGCGCGGCCAGCTCCGCCTGTTCGGCCGAACGACGCAAGGTCTCGGCCAGTGTGCGGGCACCGGCGGCGGCGGTGCCCGGCAGGATCACGATGAACTCCTCCCCGCCCCAGCGGCCCACAATGTCCTGGGTGCGCAGCCGCCGCTGCAGACCCGCGGCCATCACACGCAGGGCCTGGTCGCCGCTCAGGTGGCCGTAGTCGTCGTTGATGCGTTTGAAGTGATCGATGTCGACGATCAGCAGGGCCAGGGGATGTTCATGCCGTCGCGCCAGGGCCAGCTGCTGTTCCAGCAGTTTCAGGATGGCGCGCCGGTTGTGCAGGCCTGTCAGTTCGTCCTGCAGGGCCAGCGTGCGGTTGAGCGCATCGGCGCGCTCCTTGCTCATCAGGATCAACCCCATGGTGATCAGGATGATGGTCTGCATGAAGACCAGCATGCTCACGGCGTGGGCCGCATGGCTGCTGGTGACCTGGTTGAGATCCACCGCCCCCAGCACGGCGGCGGCCAGGCGCAGCAGCATCGCCAGCGCGACCAGGACCAGACCGACCATCAGGAAGTACTGCCCGCGTCCCACCGTCTGCTGTCGCCTCGAGTACACAAAGCCCAGCATCATGAGGGACTGGATGGCCAGCACCACGTTGGACAACAAGGGGCGCACGTTCATGTTGTCCAGGAACAGCGCGATGAGCAGGAGCGTGGCGATCACCGGCCCCCAGATCAGCCAGCGCTTCGGGGGGCGTTGCTGGAATTCGCACAGACCTTCGGCAAACAGGGCGAGTACAGACACCAGCAGCGCATTGCCCAGGATCACGGAGAGCCAGTCGCTGATCTGCCCGCGCAGCGAGAACAGCAAGAGCGCCATGGCCAGTGGCACCATGGCCCAGGCCCACCAGACCATGCCATCGCGCCGCTCGCGCCGGGCCACCAGCCCCATGCTGATGCCCAGCGTGATGGTGATCATCAGGCAGACCAGCAGCAGGGTCGGCGTGTGCAACGTCATGTCTGCATTATTGGGGGATAGGCCGCAGGCAGCAATTCTTTTTGCGTCCGCCGACTATGCCGACCGGGCCGCATAACGTGCGGCAAATGCCACGTACCAATCCAGGCAGCCCGGGTTGGCCATGGTGTCGCGGTTCACCACTTGCTCCAATGCCTGGCCCAGCAGCAGCTTCTTGATCGGCAGCTCCTGCTTCTTGCCCGTGAGCGTGCGTGGAATCTCGGCCACCTGCAGGGTCTCGTTGGGGATGAAACGCGGCGACAGCGCAGTCTTGATGGCGCTGTTGATCTTCGCCTTCATGACGTCGTCCAGCACATGGCCTGGGCGCAGCACCACAAACAAGGGCATATAGCTTTCGCGCCCCAGATACTCCAGATCCACGACCATGGCATCCAGCACTTCGGGCAGGGCCTCCACCGCGCTGTAGAGTTCGCTGGTGCCCATGCGCAGGCCGTGGCGGTTGATGGTGGCATCACTGCGCCCGTAGATGATGCAGCCGCCCTGGGGCGTGATGCGCAGCCAGTCGCCGTGGCGCCAGACCGGGCCGGCCTCCGGCCCTGCATCCCCGCCGCCAGGCCTGCGGCCATGGCCGGGCGGGTACATGTCGAAGTAGCTGGCGAGAAAACGACGGTTGCCCTCGTCATTCCATAAATACAGGGGCATGCTCGGGATGGGCTGGCTGCAGACCAGTTCGCCCACGGCGTCCGTCACCGATACGCCCTCTTCGTTCCAGGCCTCGACCGCGCTGCCCAGCACACGGCACTGCATCTCACCCGGCACCTGGGGCAGCTCGCGGTTGCCGGCGATGAAGGCGCCGGCAAAATCAGTGCCGCCTGAAATGTTGGACCACCAGATGTCACCGACCCGTTTGAGGGTGCCACCGGCTCGGGGATTGACACGCCGCATCTGCGCATTGGTCCAGCGCTGCACGTCCTCGGACAGCGGCGAGCCCGTGGAGCCCAGCGCACGTACACGCGTGAGCGGGCCGCAGGTCACGAGGTCCACGCCCGCCTTCATGCCGTTGGCAAAAAAGGCTGCGCCGGCGCCGAAGTAGGTCGTGCCCGTCGTGGAGACGAAACGCCAGAGTGTGGTCCAGTCAGGTGCCTGTTTGTGCCCGGCCGCGTCCACCGTCGCGCCGCCAGGGCTGCCATCAAAGATGCAGACCGTGGTGCCACTCAGCAGACCGTTGAGCTGGCAGTTCCACATGACCCAGCCGGTCGAGCTGTACCAGTGGAAACGCTCGCCCCAGCTGTTGGGCGCGTAGCTGCAGCCGATGTCGGTGTTCAGCGTGAAGGCCAGGGCCACGAGCAGGATGCCGCCGTGCCCATGGACGATGGGCTTGGGCAGGCCCGTGGTGCCACTTGAATACACCACCCACAGCGGATGATCGAAGGGCACACACAGGGGTTTGTAAGCCGCGGTCTGGGCGTCGTCGCGCGCCACGGTCTGGGCCCAGGGTGTCACCAACACGCCCTCGCGCACGGCAAACGCCGGCCGGCCCCGAGGGGACTGGACGATCAGCTGCTGCACCGTGGGCAGGGCCGCGCAGAGTTCGGCCACCACCGCGCGCCGGTCGGCGTCGCGCCCGCCGTAACGCACCCCGTCGCTGGCGATCAGCACCTTGGGTTCGATCTGGCGGAAGCGGTCCAGCACGGCGGCCGTGCCCATGTCGGGCGCACAGATGCTCCAGATGGCACCCAGGCTGGCCGTGGCCAGGAAGGCCACCATGGCCTCGGGTATGTTGGGCAGATAGGCCACGACCCGGTCGCCCTTGCTCACGCCCTGCGCCTGCAGATGCAGGGCCAGGGCCGCCACCTGGCGCTGCAGCTCGGGCCAGCCCATCTCCTGCGCGGGCAGGCCGGCAGCCAGGCTCTCTTCGTTGTGGCTGACGATGGCGGGAAAGCCTGCGGCATCCGCCATCTGCACGTGGCGCAAGACCTGCTGCGCATAGTTGACCCGGGCTCCCGGAAACCAGCGCGCGCCGGGCATGCGGTTGTCGGCCAGCACGGCCGTGTGAGGTGTGGGGGAGTAGACGCTATAACAGTCCCAGATGCTCTGCCAGTAGGCATCGAGGTCGGTGACGGACCAGCGCCAGAGCGCGTCGTAGTCCTTGAAATCCAGGCCGCGCTGCGTGCGCAGCCAGTCCCGGTAGAGCCGGACCTGGGGGATGTAGGGGGCTTGCATGTCTCCTGCCTCTAGCACTTGTCTTGTTCTGCGTTCACTCTAGCACCGCCCCCAGCCCGTCAGGTCCTGTGCCGGCTCGCTTGACATTTCGCACAATCGTGCTAAATTTGCCGCCATGACGCCCGACACCAAGACCGTGAAAAGCGAGATGACCCGCACCGCCATCATCGGCGCGGCGCTGGATCTCGCTTGCGAACAGGGTCTGGAAGCCATCTCCCTGCAGGTCGTGGCCGACCGCATCGGCCTGTCCAAAAGCGGCGTGTTCTCGCGGGTTGGTTCACGCGAAGCCTTGCAGAAAGTCGTGATCGAGGAATATGGCCGGCAGTTCCTGGCCGAGGTCTTTGTCCCCGCCATGCAGGCGCCGAAAGGTCTGCCGCGACTCAAGGTGATCGTGGAACGCTGGCTCGTGCGCATGCGCGAGGTCGAGGTGCAGAAGGGCTGCCTCTACACGGCCGGCGCCTTCGAACTCGATGACCGCGATGGCGAACTGCGCGACTTCCTGCTGCAGCAGGTCTCTGCCTGGCGCAGCACGCTGCGCCGCACGGTATTGCAAGCCGTCGATGCCGGCCATCTGCGGGCCGACACGGAGCCTGAACAGCTGGTCGGTGAACTTTCCAATATGGCCATCGGGTTGTTGCACGACGCCCGGTTCCTGCGCGACCCGCGCGCGGCCGAACGGGCCCAGGCCACCTGGCAGCGCCTGCTCCGAAGCTACCAAGCCTGAGTCAACAAAAGGCGATGTTGATCCGATGTCGCCTGTTGTTTGCTCAAATTTCGCACGATCGTGCGAAGAAAGGACCCATCATGTGGATGATCTTGACCGGCCTGGCCGTCTACCTTGTGCTGCGCGGTGTGCTCGCCGCCTTGGCATCGCTGCGCAGCATCCCGCGCAGCAACCGCGACTGGATCTTTTTCTGAAAGGACCCACCATGTCCACCAGCCCACCCCAGGCCGCGACCAGTTATTACGGCCAGGGCCTGTTCATCCGTTTCGCACGCCTGGGCCTGGCCTTGACCCAACCGGTCTGGCCCGGCCTGGCCGTGCGCGCGGCGCAACGCCTTTTCGGCACGCCCCTGCCCCCACGCTGGCTGCGTCGCAACCGGCCCTGGCCGGCGCACTGGGCGCACGAGCGCTGGGCATTTGAGCGCGCGGGTCTCACGCTCTACCGCGACACACGCGCCGTGCCAGACGCACCGGCCGTGCTGCTGGTGCATGGCTGGGGCGGGCATGCAGGCCAGCTGCTGCCCCTGGCCCAGGCGCTGACCGAGGCCGGCCTACAGGTGCTGCTGCTGGAGATGCCAGCCCACGGCCGCAGCGCGGGCCAGGTCAGCAACCTGCCGCAGTTCGCCCGCGCACTCGACTACACAGCCGCGCGCCTGCAGGCGCAGGGCCAACCCCTGCACGCGGTAGTGGCGCACTCCCTGGGCGCCAACGCCGCCGCCTACGCGGCCAGCCGCGGGCTGGCCCTGGAG
>CAUPRZ010000214.1:0-4852 GCA_963513855.1 uncultured Hylemonella sp. | reverse complement strand
GCCGTGTTCGCGCACGACAAAAGCCTGGTCTTTGAGAGCGTCGAAGGGCATGCGTTTGCGGCGCACCAAGGGGTGGTCGGGCGGGGCCACGATACCCAGCGGGTTGCTGGCAAAGGGCGTGGCCTCGCAGTCGATGTTGGCCGGCGCACGGCCCATGATCACGAGGTCCAGCTCGTTGCGTTGGAGCATGCCCAGGATGTTGTCGCGGTTGTCGATGCGCAGCGCGATGTCGATGCCCGGCATCAGCTTGTTGAAGCGCACCAGCAGCATGGGCACGAAGTACTTGGCCGTGCTCACGATGCCCAGCTCGATGCGGCCTTTTTTGGCGCCCACATGCTCGGCCATGCTGGCTTCCAGGTCCTTGAGCTTGCCCAGCGCGGCGATGGCATGGGTCAGGAACTCATGCCCGGCGTTGGTGAGCTGGATGTTGCGGCCCACGGGTTCGATCAGCGCCAGGCCGAAGGCCTCTTCCAGCTGACGGATCTGCATGGAGACCGCCGGTTGGGTGACAAAAAGCCGCTCCGCGGCCCGGGACACGGATTTTTCACGGGCGACCTCGATGAAGGTCTGCAGCTGCTTGAGGGTGTAATTGCGCATGATCAGATTTTTCTGATGTTTGTCTCCGCCAGGATTGTATCGACTGATGAATTGGGCCTGTTCACCCTGATTTCTCAAGATGCGTTGCGGATCAAAAAAGTCATGCGGTAGGCGCGTGGACGCCGCCGGAGTCATCTCCGGCAAGTCCGCGCAACGCCCCGCATGGCTTTTTTGGCCGCAACCCGCAGGGAACGGGGTGAAAACGGCGCCACTCGTTGTTGCACTCCTCGCCCAGACGGCCAGTCTGGGCGTCGTCGCGCGCCTAGATTGGCGTCGTTTGCACCCCGTTCGCACTTGAGAAATCAGGGTGAACAGGCCCTGGTCTAGCGGGGCAGGTCCAGCGCATCCAGGGGGATGTGGTGGCCGAATTGATCAGCCAGAAACTGCTCGCCGCGTTCCAGGATGTAGTAGCGCAGGGCCTCGGCGGCGGGTGACAGCAGCTTGGAGAGGGTGTGCACCACGTTCCAGGCCCGCACCACGGGGCTGCCCGCGATGTCCAGCACGGTCAGCAGCTTGTTGTCCAGCTCCAGGCCGATGGTGTGCAGGGAGAGGAAGCTCAGGCCCATGCCGGCCATGACGGCCTGTTTGATGGTCTCGTTGCTTGACGTCTCCATGGTGTTGGGGTGTTCGAAGTTCTGCTCACCAAAAAAATGGTCCAGTGCGGCGCGTGTGCCCGAGCCCTCTTCGCGCACGATGAGTTTGTAGGCCTGCAGGGTCTGCAGCGGTGGGTGGCCGCGGCCCAGCAGGGGATGGCCCGGCGGGGCGACGAAGACGTGGGGGTGGGCGGCAAAGGGCTCGGCACGGGTGGCCATTTCGCGCGGCGGGCGGCCCATGATGGCGATGTCTACCTCGTTGGCCTGCAGCATGCGCACCAGCTGGTCGCGGTTGCCGACGACCAGGCGGATGTCGATGCCCTGGTGTTCGGCCTGGAAGCCGGCCAGCAGGCGCGGCAGAAAGTACTCGGCCGTGCTGACCATGCCGATGACCAGGGTGCCTATCTCCAGCTTCTGCAGCCGGGCGGCGGCGTCCTCGGCGTCCTTGAGCGTGGCCAGGATACGGCGGGCGTAGACCAGCATGTACTCGCCCGCCGTGGTCAGCGCGATCTGGCGGCCCTTGCGCTCAAAAAGCGGCATGCCCACATGGCCTTCCAGCTCCTTGACCTGCATGGTCACGGCCGGCGGGCTCAGGTGCAGTTGCTGGGCTGCCTTGCTGAAACTGAGCTGGCGCGCCACCTCGCTGAAGACCCGGAGCTGGCGGAAGGTGGCGTTTTTCATTAAGGTTTAGCTTAAGTATTAACTCATAAATATTGAATTTACCTTAGTTCACGGCGTTTTTATAGTCGGGAACGGCCCACGAAGCCACTTCCTTTCTATAACTCGACCCGAGGCAGACCATGAGCCATCCCACCCTGCACGCCCTGATCTTCGATGTCGACGGCACCCTGGCCGATACCGAAGACTTGCACCGCGAGGCTTTTAACCACGCTTTTGTGGAGCTTGGGCTGGACTGGCAATGGGATGCGGCGCTGTACACCGAATTGCTGGACATCTCGGGTGGCCGCGACCGTTTGCAGCACTACTGGCAGCAGCGCAACCCCGAGGTGCGGGCCATCGACGCGCAGGCCATGCAGCACACCATCACGCGCATCCACGAGCTCAAGACGGCCTATTACGAGGCGGCCATCCAGGAGGGGGTGGTCGGCCTGCGTCCCGGGGTGCTGGAACTGTTTGACGAGGCGGTGGGTGCCGGTCTGCAGCTGGCCATTGCCACGACCACCTCACCCGTGAACATTGCCGCCTTGCTGCGCCGTGCCATGGGTCCGGCCTGGCGGCATTCTTTTGCCGCCATCGGCGACGGCTCCAGCGCGCCGCTCAAGAAGCCGCATCCCATGGTCTACCAGCAGATCCTGCAGCTCATGCAGCTGGACCCGGGCGAGTGCCTGGCGTTCGAGGACTCGGGCAATGGCCTCAAGGCCGCCACGCTGGCGGGCCTGGCCACCGTGATCACGCCCACGCGCTACACGCAGCAGCATGACTTCAGCCGTGCCCTGCAGGTGCTGCCCGATCTGGCGGGCACACGTCTGGCCCAGCTGCAGGGCTGGCACCAGGCCCACTGGAGCGGCGAGCGCCTGCTGGCGGTGGAATCCTGAGACAGGTTCAAGGTGTCCGATCCCGTCCAGCTCAGCCTCCTGCCCGGTGCACCTCTGCCCGATCGGGACGAGGATGCGCAGGCCGAGGCCGAAGTTCGCTCCGAAACCGAAGGCCATGAGTTTCTCGATACTTCTGCAGGCCTTTTCTCGGCCCCGCAGGAGTCCTTGCCCGGTTTCAGCGCCGAGGCCCGGCGGCCCGGCAGCTCTTTGTTCGCCTGGCGCGATCTCTTCCGTTCCTGAGTCTGGTTCGCGCCAGACCAGTCTCCTGTTTCCACTGTGTCCGAACGTCATCCCATCATCGCCATCACCGGTTCCTCTGGTGCGGGCACGTCCACCGTCACACGCACCTTCGCCAACATCTTTCGCCGCGAGGGTGTGAAGGCCGCCATCGTCGAGGGCGACAGCTTTCACCGTTACGACCGCGCCGAGATGGAACGCCGCGCTGCCGAGGCCGAACGCGCTGGCGATCAGCACTTCAGCCACTTCGGCACCGAGTCCAATCTGTTTGAGGAACTGGAGGACCTGTTCCGCCGTTATGGCGCCTCAGGCCAGGGCCGCACGCGGCGCTACCTGCACCACGAGGCCGACGCCGCGGACTGCGGCCAGGCGCCGGGCACCTTCACGCCCTGGGAAGAGCTGCCGCCGGACACGGAGATGCTGTTCTACGAGGGCCTGCATGGCGCCATGGTCACGCCCGAGCACAACCTAGCGCAGTACCCGGACCTGCGCATCGGTGTGGTGCCGGTGATTAACCTCGAGTGGATCCAGAAACTCTGGCGCGACAAGAACCAGCGCGGTTACAGCACCGAGGCCGTGACCGACACCATCCTGCGGCGCATGCCCGACTATGTGCACTACATCGTGCCGCAGTTCGCGCACACCCATGTGAACTTCCAGCGTGTGCCCGTGGTGGACACGTCCAACCCCTTCATCGCGCGTGACATCCCCTCGGCGGACGAGAGCATGGTGGTGATCCGCTTTGCGGACCCAAAGGGCATCGACTTCCCCTACCTGCTCAACATGATTGACAGCTCGTGGATGAGCCGGGCTAACACCATCGTCATCCCCGGCGGCAAGATGGAACTGGCCATGCAGCTGATCTTCACGCCCTTTGTCTGGCGCATGATGGAACGGCGCCGCCGCGTGCTGGGCGGGGGCTGAACGCGACCTGGCGCGCGCTGCTCAGCTGAACTTTTCGAGCAGGCGCGTGGCCTTTTCGATTTCGTCCAGGGCCTGCTGCTCGTCCCCGGCTTCGCTGACGGCCTCGACCATGGTGCAGGCCATCATGCGGAAGAAGGCCTTGTCCATGGCCTTGCGCACCGCCGACATTTGCAGCGCCACGTCTTCGCAGCTGCGGTTGTCCTGGATCATCTCGGTGACACCACGTACCTGGCCCTCGATACGACGCAGACGGTTGATCACGTCTTTCTGATGATCCGCGCGGTACATGGCGGCGGTCCTGGGCGATTCAGCGGGGGCAGCAGGCTTGCGGGACATGGCGAGTAGTGATGGGGTGACGTGACAGATAAGCCCGGCAGTGTGCCAGAAGCCACCGCAATTTCTCTTGTGGGGCTCCACAGCTTTGTATAACCTTGTATCCATGGGTTACGTTCTGTTGCTTGTCGTCCTCGTGAGTGGCACTTTTGCGGCGCAGGCCCAGGTGCCAGTGATCTTCCAGGGGGCCGACCTGCGCCTGGGCGCGCAGCTGCTGGCTGAACACAAATGCGCGGCCTGTCATCAGCAGAAGGTGGGCGGCGATGGCAGCGCCATCTACCGGCCCAGCGGGCGCATCCACACGGCGGGTCTGCTGCGTGGCATGGTCGAACACTGCAACACCGAACTCAATCTGGGCCTGTTCCCGGAGGAGGTCACGGCCGTGGCCGCGGTACTGAACCGCGACCACTACCGTTTGCCGCCTTAAGCCGATTCAGGCAGCGTGCTCCGTAGAAACCCTGATCAGGATCTCGGACAGCTGTTATATATTAGTAGTTGCTGATATTAAGATTTAACAGCCACAGGGTGGCGCGCGCCGCGCTACACCGCAGGAGCAGGACATGCACGATTCCATGAGTTCGGGCCGGATACGCAAGGCGCCCGAGAGTTTTC
>CAUPRZ010000213.1:0-4857 GCA_963513855.1 uncultured Hylemonella sp. | reverse complement strand
CCACCAGTTCGTGCGCCGTGTGGCGGAGATCCACCACGCCACTGTCGAGACGTCGTTGGCGGGGAGTGGCGGGGAGCGCAGCGACCGCATGGTCTTTGCCGCCCCGGTGTCCTGAGGGCTGGCGCATCCGGGGCCAGCCTGTGGCGTGGTCCAGGCTGCAGAGATTGCGTTTCTGATCTGCCGATCGACGTCATCGTCTGAGGTGCGCTTTCCAGGAAAACGTGGCACATTTCGTGCACACCGGCGGCAGACAAGAACACATCCTCGTCCATGGAACCCACCCCGCACATCCTCGTTGTTGACGATGACCCTGCCATCACGGAGATGGTGAGTCTGTACCTGGCCGAGCACGATTTCCGGGTGACAGCGGCGCGTAATGGGGCGGAAATGAACCAGGCCCTGGAGACGGATTCCGTGCAACTGGTGCTGATGGATCTGCGCCTGAAGGGCGAGAGCGGTCTGGTGCTGGCGCGCTCGCTGCGCGAAAAGTCGACCATCCCCGTCATCATCCTGACTGGACAGGCCGAAGAGGCGGACCGGGTCATGGGCCTGGAGCTGGCCGCCGATGACTATGTGGTCAAGCCCTTCAGCCTGCGCGAGTTGCTGGCACGCATCCGGGCCGTGCTGCGGCGTTCGGCCATGGCGCCGGCGCCGGCCAGCCCCTCACGCGAGGTGCGGGCCTACCGTTTCGATGGCTGGGAGCTGAACCTGCGCCTGCGTCGCCTGCGCGCACCGGACGGCCGCGACATTGAACTCAGCCTGCGCGAGTTCAGCCTGCTCCATGCCCTGTGCCGGGCGCCGGGTCGGGTGCTGAACCGGGATCAGTTGCTGGAGATGACACGCCTGGACGTCAGCGCCGTCTACGACCGGGCCATCGATGTGCAGATCCTGCGCCTGCGCCGCAAGATCGAGGTAGACCCGGCCGAGCCCCGCTACGTCAGGACGGAGCGGGGGCTGGGCTACATCTTTGACACGGACGTCCAGTCCGTCCACTGAAGCGGGGCCCGTCTCATGTTTCATCTGCAACATGAACGGCGCTGCCTGACATCAGTCTGTACCCTGAGCGCGGTCCAATGTTTCCGGAGGCGACACGTTGTCCGGAAAAAGATGGCCGATATGCTGGAATGGGTAATAGTGATTGAGTTTGATCGGCTGGTCCGCTCCCTGCTGCTGGAGTGGCTGGAAGAGATCGGGGTGCAGGTGCTTGCGTTCGGGTCTCTGGATCCCCTGCCAGTGATCGATGCCAGCCTGATCGTTGTGGATCTGGGTTATGTGCGGCACAACAATGCCGATGTCATCCGCCAGGTCCGGGCCCGCTACCCCGGGGTTCCCCTGCTGGGTCTGTCGACCCAGGTGCGGGTCGGCATCGGCGCCGACAGCGAGGCGGCCCGCACGCTGGGGGTCGAGATGTTGCTGCCCAAGCCCTGCGATCGGCAGGAACTGGTGCAGGCCGTTCTTACCCTGATGGCCCGACGCTAGAGGCCCCTCATGCTCATGTCGCCACGCAACACACCCTTGATGCGCTACGCCATCATTTGCGCGGGTGTGGCCTTCGCCCTGGTCTTCGCGGCTTCTTCGGCCTACGACGCCTGGCACCAGCGGACCCAGCTCTACGACTCCTCGGAACGTGAGCTCGCCAATCTTTCCAAAGTGCTGGCCGGACAGACCGCACGCAGCGCGCAGGCGGTGGATGTGCTGCTGCGCGACACAGCCTTGTGGTATCAGCAGCAAGGCCGCCGGCTCGGTCCAGCGCAGGTGGAGCAGGCACTGGCGGACTTTGCCTCCATCGTTCCCCAGGTGGCTGTGCTGACCATCGTGGACAAGGAGGGGGTGCAGCGCTACCGCTCTGCGCCGGTCACCCATGAGACCATCGTGGTGTCCGATCGGCCCTATTTCCTGGAGCAGAAAGAGCGCGCCGATGCTGGAACCTACGTCAGCGATCCCATCGTGGCCCGCTCGACGCGTCAGCGCGGTTTTGTGCTTTCAAGACGGATCAACGACGCCCAGGGCGGTTTTGCCGGTGTCGTGGCCGCGCTGATCACACTCGATCAGCTGCGCAGCGCCTTTGACGGCATCGATTTCGGCAGCCATACTGAAATGCATGTGGTGCTCATGGACGGCACACCGCTGATACGCATCATGATGAACGGCGGCGGCGAGCCTTCCGACATCCGGGACTTTTCGCTGAGCCTACTTGAAGGGCAGAGTGCGAGCGCGCGACGTTTAATCGACGGCCGACACAAGGTGGTGGCTGGCGCATCGGTTGTGGGCCGGCCGATCCTGATCTATCTGGTGCGCGACGAGGTTGAGGTGCTGTATGCCTGGAGCACGGAGACGCGCAACATGGTCTTGCGCACGCTGGTGCTGGCCCTGTGTATCCTGGCCGCAGTCTGGCTGGCTATCCGGCAGCTCAAGCGCTTGGAGTGCCATGAAGAAGCCCTGTCGCTGAGCGAGCAACGTTACGCCCTGGCCATGGAGGCAGCCAACGAAGGCCATGCCGAGTGGGACATCGTCAACGACACCGTCTACCTCTCACCGCGCTGGCGTGACATGCATTTCCTGCCGGCCAACCTTGAGATCACGTTTGCGCAGCTGCGCGAGAGAGTCCAGACCCATCCCGACGACCGCGCCTATCTGCAGACGGCGATGGACGACCATCTGCGGGGCAAGACCCCCTTCCTGGATGTGGACTACCGCATGAAGGATCCGCAGGGTGGCTGGCCCTGGATCCAGGCACGCGGGCGTGTGCACCGGGATGCCGCCGGAGCACCCATTCGCTTCTACTGGACGACCACGGACATCAGCCATCGCAAAGCGGCGGAAGCCGAGAAGATCCAGCTCGAGGCCCAGCTGCAACATGCGCGGCATCTCGAATCCCTGGGCACGATGGCCGGTGGCATCGCGCACGATTTCAACAACATCCTCGGGGCGATCCTGGGTTATGGCGAAATGGCCCAGCGCGCCACCCCGTCGGGCACCCCGGTGGCGCGTTACCTCGACCGGGTCATGCAGGCGGGCCAGCGGGCCAAGGGCCTGGTGCGGCGCATCATCGATTTCAGCCGCAGCGGCTATGGCGACAAATCACCCATCGCGGTCCAGCCCGTGGTCGAGGAGGCGCTGGTGCTGTTGCAACCGGCGCTGCGCGAGGGTCTCCAGCTGCTGCCTCAGCTCGCCGCGCCCCGGGCGTCCATCGTCGGCGAGGTGTCGCAGATCCACCAGATCGTCATGAACCTCTGTACCAACGCGATCGCGGCCATCGAGGGCTCCGGGACGGTGACGGTGTCCCTGACACGTGAACCGTTGCTGCACAGCCAGGCCTGCTGCCTGGGCGTTCTGCCTCCTGGCGACTATGTACGCCTGCAGGTGCGCGACACCGGCCGTGGCATGGACAAGCGGACCCTGGACCGGGCCTTCGATCCTTTTTTCACAACCCGCCCGGTGGGTGAGGGCGCGGGCCTGGGCTTGTCGGTCGTCCATGGTCTGGTGACGGATCTGGGCGGTGGCATCGACGTGAAGACGACCCCGGGTCAGGGTTCGGAGTTCACGATCTGGATCCCCTCGCCCGGCGAGTTCGAGGCGACACAGACGCAACAAACAGTAGCCACGACGCTCGGCCAGGGAGAAGTCATCATGGTGGTGGACGACGAGCCCGCGCTCGTCGAGCTCCTGGAGGAGTCCTTGGCGACCCTGGGCTACGAGCCGGTGGGCTATACGTCCAGCGAAAAGGCGCTGCAGGCCCTGCGCAGCAATGTCACGCGTTTTGACGTGGTGCTGACAGATCAGCAGTTGCCCGGCATGAGTGGCACTGAACTCGTCACGCAGATGCGTCTGCTCCATCCCTCCCTGCCCGCCATCCTGATGACGGGCCACGGTGGCGAAGGACTGGAATCCAGGATCCGGGATGCCGAAATCAATGCCGTGATGTACAAGCCCGTGCTGGCCGCAGACCTGGCGGCCTGCATCGCGCGGGTGCTGCAGGCCTCACGTCTGCGTTCGTCGATCACAACCGACATCTCCGGCCTTTGATCCGGTCGTCTGCGCGCAGCAGAGGCGCGCCGGGTGTCCCTGCCATGAATTCCAAAATGGAATGGACGGGATTCGAATTCTTCACTTCTCATGACGCACCGGAAAACCTAGACTCCGCGCACCTGCACGCCAGAGTGCAGCAGCGGGCGGCACGGGGAGGTTCCCGCACCTGCTGCCTCCGAACCCAATGCATCTGCTGCATTCATGTTTCGACTGAAATCCGGCGCTCCGGATCTGACATCGTCGATGAACACAGAAATTCCACAGTGAGGCCCAAGCGCCAGACCGCAGACCGTGCCAGTCATGGCCATCTGCCTGGTCCCGTGATCCGTGGAAGTCGATACCCCTCAATTGCTCGTGAGTACTGGTAATGAATTCATTCGGTTTTCCTAGACAGCCCAATGTGGAACTGCGCCACCTGCGCGTTTTCGCAGAGGTGGTGCGCCATGGTGGTTTCACCCGTGCGGCCGAGGTCATCCACGCGACGCAGTCCACCGTGAGCAAGGTCATCAGCCAGCTGGAGGAGGAGGTGGGCAAGCCCCTGCTGTACCGCAACCGCAAGGGGATCGAGTTGACACGGGTGGGGGAGCTGGTCTATCGCCGGGCCCAGGTCATGCTGGCCCAGCGCGATCTGCTGGCCGACGAGTTGCTGGCCCTGGCGGACGAGCCGCTCACCACCCTCCGACTCGGTTTCTCACGTATGGAGACCAGCACCTTTTTCGGCCGTGCGCTGGCCGAGTTCCGCCGACGTTATCCCAAGGTGGAGGTCACGATCACGGTCGATGCACCGAGCCAGATCACACGCCGCCTGCTCAAGGGAGATCTCGATCT
>CAUPRZ010000212.1:0-4933 GCA_963513855.1 uncultured Hylemonella sp. | reverse complement strand
TGCGGATGCGCCTGCCACGTCGCGCGCAGCTGGTCCACCAGCTTCAGGTCCTTGGCCCGCAGGGTCATCTCATATTCGAACTCTCCCGCGCCGCGCGCATAACGCGTACGCAAGCGTGAAACGTGGAAGCCGTGGGTCCTGATGATAGAGATCAGTTCCTTTTCATTGGGCTCCTGGCCCGAGACAAAGACCACCTTGTGGATGGCGTACTTGAAGGTCGGCAGGATGGCCTCGATCCAGCGGAATACGCCCAGCGCGGCCAAGGTCAGCAGCGTGGCAATGAGCACCGGCTCGTAGAAGCCGATGCCGGCCAGGATGCCGATGGCCGCCGTGATCCAGATCGAGGCGGCGGTGGTCAGGCCCTTGACGGACAGCCCGTCCTTCATGATCACACCGGCACCGAGGAAACCGATGCCGGTCATGATGCCCTGGGCCATGCGGGTCGGGTCCGAGGCCACCTTGTAGGCGCCGCCGTCGGGGAACCAGCGGGTCTGGTAGAGCGTGACCAGCATCAGCAGGGCCGAGGAGAGACACACCAGCACATGGGTGCGGAAACCGGCATCACGGCCGTGGGAGCTACGTTCCAGGCCGATCAGGCCGCCGGCCAGGAGGGCCACGCCGAGGTGGGAAGAGACATCGAGAGCTTCTTGGACGGTCAACATGAACATAGACGGAAAGCCGGGCAGGCCACAAAAAACACAGGAGAGTGAGCCCCCATGTTACGGCAGCCGCAGGGCCACACTCCCATGATCCAGGGCAGGAAGCACAGACGCAAAAGTTCTGAATCCCGCCTGCGCTTGCGGGCTCAGACCGCCACCGTGTAGCCCAGGATCGTTTCCTTCTTCTCCACAAAACCCGGGTCTTCCAGCAGGGTGGAACGGCACCAGAGGTAGATGGGCCGCGGCTGGGGCGGCGCGGACAGATTGAGGTCCACCAGCGGGAAACGCGCCTGCAGCAGGCGCATGGGGAAATGCGGCAGCACCGAGAGGTGCGCGCCTTCGCCCAGGATACGCAGCAGCATGAAGGCCTCGCCCAACACCGTGATCTCGGTGCGGGTGCTGCCCACGCCGGCAGCGGTGAGCATCTCGCGCACGGCCTGGTCGAAGGGTGAGGCCGTGCCCAGGCTGATCCAGGACATGCCGTCCGCGGCCCCTGGCTCGATCCGGCCCTGCGCGGCCAGCGGGTGCGTGCGCCCGCAGAACACGCCCAGATCGTCCGGTACCAGCAAAAAACGCTCGATGCCCGGCGGCGGTTTGTCCAGCCAGGAGGGGGCGATCACCAGATCGTGCCGGCCGTCGATGAGCTGCTCCACCAGCAGGTGGGGGCGGTCGCTCTGGATGCTCAGGGCGATGTCCGGGTAACGCTGCAGCAAGACCTGCGTCAGCCCCGGCAGCAGGGCCGCGCCCACGATGGGCCCGCTGCCCAGACGCAGCCGCTTGCGCAGACCACTTCGATGGCGGGCGCTCACCTCCGCCGCATCCTGCAGCCGGCGGGCAATGGCCCGGCCCTCTCGGGCCAGCATCTCGCCCAGCGGGGTGCTGCGCACGCCAAAACGGCTGCGCTCGAAAAGCTGCCCCCCGGCCTGCATTTCCAGCGTCTGCATGTTGTGGGTCAGCGTGGGCTGGGTCAGGTGCAGGTGCCGGCTGGCCTGGGTGATGGAGCCTTTTTCCAGGATGGCCGCCAGCTGGACCAGATGTCGCGGATCCATATGTTTTCTTTATTTCAATAGAACGAATTTCAATTTTACAAATGGATAGTACTTTTTTAAGCTCTGCCTCCATGTCACGCAAACCCAACCTGATCTTCATCGTCTCGGACGACCTGGGCTACGCCGACCTGGGCTGCTATGGCGGTCGTGAGGCTGGCTTCGGCCCGGTCTCGCCCCATATCGACGCCCTGGCCGCCGGCGGCCTGCGCCTGACCGAGGGCTACTCGAATTCCCCCGTCTGCTCGCCCACGCGCTTCGCACTCATGACCCTGCGCTACCAGTACCGTCTGCGTGGCGGTATGGAAGAGCCCATCAACAGCAAAAGCAAGGGCAGCACCACCCTGGGCCTGCCCACGACCATGCCCACCCTGCCCTCACTGCTGCGCGAGGCCGGTTACGCCACAGGCCTCATCGGCAAGTGGCACCTGGGTTACCCGCCCACTTTCGGCCCGCTACGCTCCGGCTACGACGAGTTCTTCGGCATCATGGCCGGCGGGGTGGACTACTTCACCCACTGCTCGGGCAAGGGCGACCACGACCTCTACATCGGAGAAGAATCGCACCGCGAGGTCGGTTACCTGACCGATGTGCTCTCGAACCGCGCGGTGGACTATGTGCAGCGCATGGCGCCACAGGCCAAGGACGGCAAGCCCTTTTTCCTGAGCCTGCACTACACGGCCCCTCACTGGCCCTGGGAAACACGCGACGACGCACAGGTGGCGGCCGAACTAGGCAACCTCTTCCACCTCGACGGTGGCAACGTCGAGAGCTACCGTCGCATGATCCACCACATGGACGAAGGCATCGGCCAGCTGGTGGCCGCGCTGCGCGAGACGGGCCAGCTCGACAACACGCTGATCGTCTTCACCAGCGACAACGGTGGCGAGCGTTTCTCCGACAACTGGCCCCTGGTCGGCGGCAAGATGGATCTGACCGAAGGCGGCATCCGTGTGCCCTGGATCGCGCACTGGCCGGCCGTCATCCCGGCCGGCAGCGTGAGCGCCCAGCACTGCATGACCATGGACTGGTCGGCCACGCTGCTCGATGTTGGCGGCGGCCAAGCCCATGCGGACGTCCCCATCGACGGTGTCTCCCTGGCTGCCGTGCTGCGCGACCCGGCCCTCAGCTTCGAGCGTCCGCTCTACTGGCGCATGAACCACCGCGACCAGCGGGCCCTGCGCAGCGGCGACTGGAAATACCTCAAGGTGGACGCACACGAGTACCTGTTCAACATCACGGCCGACGCCCGCGAACGCGCCAACCTGGCCACCAAACACCCCGAACGTTTCGCCGCCCTGCGCCAGCAATGGTTGGACTGGGAAACCACCGTGCCCGCCATTCCCGATGACGCCACTGTGAGCCTGGGTTATTCCTACAAAGACATGCCGCAGCGCTGAAACACGCCACCCACTGATATCCAACGAGGAGAGACGATGAGCTTCAAGACCACCGCCCTGTTTGCCGGCCTGCTGGCCCTGGCCAGCCCCTGGGCCGCTGCCCAGAGCTGGCCCGAGAAATCCATCAAGCTGCTGGCCCCCTCCACGCCTGGCGGCCCGCCCGACGTCTATGCCCGCGCCCTGGCTGACCACCTGGCCAAGGAACTGGGCCAGCCCGTGATCGTGGAGAACGTGCCGGCCGTGGGCGGCATGATCGCGGCCCAGCAGATCCTGCGTGCGCCGACCGACGGCTACACCCTGCTGGTCAACACCGCCGGCATGATGACCATCACACCCAACGCCAACCCCAAGGCCCAGTACAAGGGCAGCGACTTCACGCAGATCTGCCAGGGTGTGGAAGCCGCGCTGGTGCTGGCCAGCAACCCGAGTCTGGGCACCAAGAGCTACAAGGATCTGTCGCAGTGGATCACGTCACAGAAGGTGGCACCCACCTACTCTTCCTACTCCACGGGTTCACCCGCCCACTTCCTGGGTTACCAGCTCAGCGAGGCGCTCAAGACCGAGATGGTCCACGTGCCCTACAAAAGCAGCCCGCAGCAGATCACCGACATGCTGGCCGACGTGGCCCCGCTGGGTTTTGTGCAGATCGCCACGGCCACACCCCACATCAAGGCCGGCAAGCTGGTGGCCTACGCCACCACGGGGGAACAACGCGCGCCGCAGCTGCCTGATGTGCCCACGGTGGGCGAACTGGGCCTGAACGGGCTCGCTACCACGGTCTGGTTCGGCTTCTCCGGCCCCAAGGGTCTGCCGCCGGCCATCACCAAACGCCTGACCGAGGCCCACCAGAAGATCGCGGCCCTGCCCGAGTTCCAGAGCCGCATGGCCATCGCCGGGCTGAATGCCAACCCCAATCTCTGCGGCGACAAGTTCCTGCAGAAGATGAACCAGGAGAGCCAGCGCTGGGCACGTATCGTCAAAGCCACGGGTTTTGTGGCGGAGTGATCCGGCTCTGAGGGCCTGACCCCCGTCGCAGCAGGGTTGTAGCGGCTGCCGCAGAATGGGCGCATGACTTTCATGCGCCCATTCCTTTTGACGGTCCTGGCCTACACGGCCCTGCTGCCCATGACATCCTCCGCCCAAACCTCTCCCACCTGCCCCGCCCTGCTGCAGCACCAGTTCACCCGCCTGCAGGACGACGCCCCGCAGAACCTCTGCCAGTACGCAGGCAAGGTGGTGCTGGTCGTCAACACCGCCAGCTACTGCGGCTTCACCAAGCAGTACGAAGGCCTGGAAGCGCTGTACGCCAAGTACGAAAAACGCGGCCTGGTCATCCTGGGTTTTCCGTCCAACAACTTCGGCCAGCAGGAGCCGGGCAACGCGAAACAGATCGCCGACCTGTGCTTCAACACCTATGGCGTGAAGTTCCCCATGTTCAACAAGACCGAGGTGGTGGGCGCGCAGCGCAGTGCGCTCTACACCCAGCTCTTTCAGGCGACCAAGACCGCGCCCGGCTGGAATTTCCACAAATACCTGATCAGCCGCGACGGCAAGCAGGTGCAGAGTTATGCGAGTTCGGTGGAGCCCATGGGGCCGCAGCTCACTGCCGCCATTGAAGCGGCGCTGCAAGCGCGTTGACACAGAAGATCATGGAGCGCGCCCGGTTCGAGCAGGACTTGCATGCGCTGGGCTATGAACTGAGCACAGTCACGCGCGCTGCCCATGGCAGGCTAGACGTGCACACCCATCCCTTCGAAGCGCGCGCGCTGATCCTCGCGGGCGAGATCCGCATCCAGTGCGTGGGACAGGAAGAAAAGCTCTACAGGCC
>CAUPRZ010000211.1:0-4961 GCA_963513855.1 uncultured Hylemonella sp. | reverse complement strand
CCTTTGGCGTGCTCATCCTCTCCATCGCGCTCACGGGCTGGGTGCAGTACGCACGCACGGTGCGCGGCTCCACCCTGGTGGAACGCAACAAGGAATACGTCCAAGCCGCCCGCGTGACCGGCGTGCCCTCGCTGCGCATCATGCGCCGCCACGTGCTGCCCAATGTGCTGGGCCCCGTGCTGGTGCTGGCCACCATCCAGATCGCCACCGCCATCCTCACCGAGGCCACGCTGAGTTTCCTGGGCGTGGGCGCGCCACCCACCTCGCCCTCGCTGGGCACGCTGATCCGCGTCGGCAACGATTACCTCTTTTCGGGCGAGTGGTGGATCACCATCTTCCCCGGCGCCATGCTGGTGCTGATCGCCCTCAGCGTGAACCTGCTGGGCGACTGGCTGCGCGACGCCCTCAATCCAAGACTGCAATGAGTCTTTTACAAGTCCAGGACCTGGTGGTCGAATTCCCCACGCGCCGCGGTACCCTGCGCGCACTCGACCACGTCTCCTTCGACATCGCCCCCGGCGAGATCCTCGGGGTGGTGGGTGAATCCGGCGCCGGCAAGTCGCTCACGGGCGCGGCCATCATCGGCCTGCTGGAGCCGCCTGGGCGCGTGGCCGGCGGCCGCATCCTGCTGGAAGGCCGGCGCATCGACGATCTGCCCCACGAGCAGATGCGCCACGTCCGCGGCCGCCAGATCGGCGCCATCTTCCAGGACCCTCTGACCTCGCTCAACCCCCTGTACTCGGTGGGCCGCCAGCTGGTCGAAACCATCCAGACCCACCTGCCCGTCAACGCCGCCGAGGCACGCCGACGCGCCATCGCCCTGCTGCACGACACCGGCATCCCCGCGCCCGAGCAGCGCATCGACCACTGCCCGCACCAGTTCAGCGGCGGCATGCGCCAGCGCGTGGTCATCGCCCTGGCCCTGGCGGCCGAGCCACGGCTCATCGTGGCCGACGAACCCACTACCGCGCTGGACGTCTCCATCCAGGCGCAGATCATCGCCCTGCTCAAGAAGGTCTGCCGCGATCGCGGCGCCGCCGTCATGCTCATCACCCACGACATGGGCGTGATCGCCGAGACCTGCGACCGCGTGGCCGTGATGTACGCCGGCCGTGTGGCCGAGATCGGGCCCGTGCACGAGGTCATCCACCGCCCCGCCCACCCCTACACCGCCGGCCTCATGGCCTGCATCCCCGACATGGAAGGCGAACGCGAACAGCTCAACCAGATCGACGGCGCCATGCCGCGCCTGGACGCCATCCCCCAGGGCTGCGCCTACCACCCGCGTTGCCCGCAGTCCCACGCACGCTGCCTGCAGGCCCGGCCCGAGCTGCTGGCCGCCGGCGCCACCCGGGCCGCCTGCTGGCTGCACGCCTCCGACGCGGAGGGCCGGACATGAACACGCCGATCCAGAAGGAAACACCGCTGGTGCAGGTCGAGGACCTGGCGCGCAGCTTCGATGTCTCCGCTCCCTGGCTCAACCGCGTGATCGAACGCCGGCCGCGCCAGCTGCTGCACGCCGTTGACGGCGTGAGCTTCGAGATCCACCGCGGCCAGACCCTGGCCCTGGTGGGCGAATCGGGTTGCGGCAAGAGCACGGTGGCGCGCCTGCTCGTGGGCCTGTACGAACCCAGCCGCGGCAGCTTCCGCTTCGACGGGCAGGACGCGCACGCGGCCTATGCCGGCGACCAGGCGCGCGCGCTGCGCCGCCGCATCCAGATGATCTTCCAGGACCCCTACGCCAGCCTGAACCCGCGCTGGCGTGTGGCCGACATCGTGGCCGAACCGCTGCGTGAACACGGTCTATTGCACGGGCCTGAAGCGCTGACACAACGCGTGGGCGAACTGCTGCGCTCGGTAGGCCTGGCCCCGGCCGACGGCATCAAGTACCCACACCAGTTCTCGGGTGGCCAGCGCCAGCGCATCTCCATCGCGCGCGCCCTGGCCACGCAGCCCGAGTTCCTGGTCTGTGATGAGCCCACCTCGGCGCTGGACGTGAGCGTGCAGGCCCAGGTGCTCAACATCATGAAAGAGCTGCAGCGCCAGCAGGGCCTGACCTACCTCTTCATCAGCCACAACTTGGCCGTGGTGCGCCATGTGAGCGACCGCGTGGGCGTGATGTACCTGGGCCGCCTGGTCGAGCTGGCCGACAAGGCCGCGCTGTTCAGCCGCCCGCGCCATCCCTACACGCGCATGCTGCTTGACGCCATCCCCAAGCTGCACGACACGGGCCGCGCCCGCACCCCCGTGCAGGGTGAGGTGCCCAACCCGCTGGCGCCGCCCGCTGGCTGCGCCTTCCACCCGCGCTGCCCGCACGCCAACGCCCGCTGCAGCCAGGAAAGGCCGCAGCTGCGCGAAGTGGAAGGGGTGCGCGTGGCCTGCCACGCGGTGGAAGAAGGCCGGATCTAAAACACCGCGCCGTTCACGAAGACGCGCAGTTCGCCGGCAGCGAAGGGCGACCAGACCTCATTGGTCGTCAGCGGCGCCGTCACCACCACGGCCACGCGGTCACCCGGTGCGGCGTGCTGCGCGAAATCGACACTCAGGTCCTCATCACTCAGCGTGGCGCTGCCGAAGGGGTGCTGGCGCACCACGTGGTAGAGCTTCGTCGAGGCGTGTGCCCACAGGGCCTCGCCATTGCTCAGCAGGAAGTTGAAGGTGCCGTGTTTCGCGATTTGCGGCACCAGCTCGCGCAGGGTCAGCGTGAGTTCCGCAATGCTGGGCACACTGGCATGTGACTTGGCCAGCTCCTGCATCAGCCAGCAGAAGGCGCGCTCGCTGTCGGTATTGCCGACAGGGCGGAAGCTGCCGTGCAGGCGCGGCGCGTAGTCCTTAAGGTCACCGTTGTGCGCAAACACCCAATAACGGCCCCAGAGTTCACGCACAAAGGGGTGGCAGTTCTCCAGCGTCACCTCGCCCTGCGTGGCCTTGCGGATGTGCGAGATCACGTTGCGACTCTTGATCGGGTACTGGCGGATCAGCTCGGCCACCGGCGACTCGGCCGCCGACTGGTGGTCGACAAAATGGCGCAGGCCCTTGTCCTCGAAAAAGGCGATGCCCCAGCCATCGCCGTGATGGTCGGTGCGCCCGCCACGCTCGGCAAAACCGGCGAAGCTGAACATCACGTCGGTCGGCACATTGCAGTTCATGCCCAGCAGCTGGCACATGGTTTCACTCCGTCTTGGGTGTGGCCGGCGTCCGCATGCGCCAGGCCGCCAGCATGGCCTGGGCGCAGACGCCGGCCAGCATGGCACAGGTTTCGTCAAAGGCCACCAGACGCGCCGGGCTGGTCTCGGGCCGGGTCAGGCTGTCGCCGTGCACGGCGATGCGCCACTCCAGCACGATGCCGCACAGGCTCACGCCCACGGCGCCGCCCAGCATGCGCAGGAAGTTGATGGCGCTGGAGGCCTGCGAGATCAGGCGCGGCTCCAGGCCAGCCATGGCGCCGTTGTTCAGCGAGGGCAGGATAAAACCCAGGCCGATGCGCCCCAGGATGGCCCAGGCCACCAGCAGCGCCAGCACGGTCTGGCGCGCCATGCCCGGCATCAGGGTCAGCATCAGCGCAAAAGAAGCGGCCAGCAGACCCAGGCCGATGCAGATCAGCACCCGGATGGGCCAGTGGTCCGACAGCCGCCCCGCCAGCGGGATGGTCACCGCCAGCACCAAGCCGGCCGGCAGCATGATGGTGCCCACGTGCGAGGCCGAAAGCTGCTGTCCCATCTGGATGTAGAGCGGCAGCAGGTAGGTGGAGCCGAACAGCGCCGTGCCGTAGATGAAGGCCACCAGGCTGCCCATGGCAAAGGAGCGGAAGGCAAACAGGTCCGGGTGCATGAGCGGCATGTCGCCGCGACGGGCCTGGTGCCGCTGCCAGAACACAAAGGCCGTGAAGCTGGCCAGCGAGACGGCCAGCAGCCCCGCGGCCTGAGCAGACGTCTCGCCGTGCAGCTCCACCATGCCGTTGAGCAGGCACAGCGTGCCCACCGTGGCCAGCAGCTGGCCCTGCCAGTCCAGCCGGTGGGCCCGGCGGTCCGGCGCCTCACCCCCGGGCGCGGTGGTGGGCACATACCGGAAGGCCAGCCAGAGCGAGGCCAGGCAGAAGGGCACGACCATGAAAAAGATGGACCGCCAGCCGAACCAGTCCACCAGCAGCCCGCCGATGCTGGGGCCCAGCGCGGGCGCCAGCACCACGCCCATGCCGAAGATGCCGCCGGCGCGCCCGCGTTCGTGCGGCTGGAAGGCCCGCATGATGATGATGGCCGGGATGGGCTGCACCACCCCCGCGGCCAGGCCCTCGACCACGCGTGCCACCAGCACAAGCTCGAAGCTGTTGGCCAGCCCCCCGCCCACACCGCCAGCCAGCAGCATCAGCATGGAGGCCACATAGGTGCGGCGGTAACCGAAGGCCGTCAGCAGCCAGGGCGTGCACAGCATGGCCACGGTGGTGGCCACCATGAAGCTGGAGGTGGCCCACTGCGCGCGCTCCTGGCCCAGCACAAACTGGTGGCTCATGTCGGGAATGGCCACGTTGATGATGGTGGACGACATGATGGAGGCCATGGTGCCCACCATCACGGCCAGCAGGAGCAGCCAGCGGTAACGTTCGCCGTAACGTGCCTGCATCTCGGGCTGGGTGGTGGGGTGGGTCATCTCAGTGGTCCTTGTCCTGGCCCAGCAGCGTCACGCGCACCGGTTGGCTTGTCAGTTCGGCCAGCGCCTGTTGCAGGCGGACCCGCTGCGTCTCGGTGGCGGCCAGCGCCACCTCCAGCCCGTCTTCCAGATAGTGCAGCTGGAGCGCGGCCGGTGCCGTGCCCAGCACCTGCGTCACACAGGCCTGCACCTGCGCACGCGGCGGCAGGGCCAGCACCCGCGCCAGATGCCGCACAGTGCCGGGGTCGATGTGCACCGTGCATTCGGCCACGCGGTGGGCTGCCTGCACCTGCGCGCTGATCTGCTCGGCGATG
>CAUPRZ010000210.1:0-4971 GCA_963513855.1 uncultured Hylemonella sp. | reverse complement strand
CGTTTGACGACATCCAGCTGGAGCTGGGTGTGGCCACCCAATGTGGCAAGTGCGAGGGCTGCGCCCGCGCGCTCTGGTCCGAATGCCGGGCCGGCCACAAGATGGCCCACCTGGGTCAGGAACTCGGGATCGGCCGCACCATTCAGCTGGTCGCTGCCTGATGCCTCTTCAGTAAAAAAGGGCTACGCGACGCGTAGCCCTTTTTGTTTGGGAAGCGCAGCGCCTCACTCGAGCTTGATGCCCCGGCTCTTGACCAAATCGCCCCAGCGTGCGGTCTCGGATGCGATGAACTCGCGTAGCTGCGCTGGTGTGGCGATCTCGGGCGACACACCAAAACCCGCAAAGCGCTCACGCACGTTGTCCTGCTGCAGGGCAGCGCGCAGCTGGACACCCAGACGTTCGACACCGGCCGCGGGCACATTGCGCGCCGCGAACAGGGCGGCCCAGCCGGTGATCACGAACTCAGACCCCAAGGTGTTGAGGGGCTTCACGCCGGGGAGCGAGGCCACAGGCCTGCTCGACGTCACGGTCAGCGCGCGCAGACGGCCATCCTGGATCAGGGGCAATGCCACCGGCAGGTTCATCACGCCGATGGAGATGGTGCCGGCCACTACGTCGGGAATCAGCTGTGCATCCCCCTTGTAGGGCACGACCAGCAGCTTGAGGCCCAGCTTGCGGTTGAGCAGTTCGGTGGTCAGGTGCGAGAGCGTGCCCACGCCGCTGTTACCGGCCGAGAGGTCGTTGTCCTTGCCGCGTGCCACCAGGTCGTCCAGCGACTTGAGCGGTGAATTCGCAGGCACCGCAAACACCAGCGGCTGCGAGGAAATCATGCCCACCGGCTGCAGGTCCCGCTGCACGTCGTAGCCCAGGTCGTTGCGCAGCGCGGGCAGTATGGTCATGGTCGTGCTGCCCATCAACAACACGTGATCGTCGCTGCTGCTGGTCACGGCCTGCGTGCCCGGGATGCCACCCCCGCCGGCGCGGTTTTCCACCACCAGCGGCTGGCCCAGCGCGGGGCCGATGATCTCCGCGAGGATCCGCACCGAGCCGTTGCCCGCACCACCAGGCGCAAACGGCACGATGACGGTGACGGGCTTGGCAGGCCAGGTGCCTTGCGCGCGGACGCCGGGCAGCACGCCCGAAGCGGCCATGGCGGCCGACGCCGCGAGCAGCGTGCGGCGGTTGATTCGTTGACTCATCGGTTGTGTTTCCTGGCCAAATATCCTCGTGGGAGCGGCCGGGCCGCTCAATGGCCCTACTCCGCCTTGACGTTGGCGTCCTTCACCACCTTCGTGTACAGCTCGAAATCGTTCTGCATCGCCTGCGCAAAGTCCTTCGCCGACGAGCCCACGCGCACCACGCCGGCCTCGCGCAGCTTGGCCTCCGTCTCGGGCTGGCGCAGGAACGCCTGGATCTCGGCCGAGAGCTTGTCGACGATGGCCTGCGGGGTGCCTGCGGGTGCAACCACGCCATGCCATGGGCTCACATCGAACCCGGGCACCGTGTCGGCAATGGGCGCCAGGTCGGGCGCAAAGAAGGCGCGGTCTTTGGTCGACACGGCCAGCGCGCGCAGCTTGCCGGCCTTGACATGTGGCAGAGAGGTCGTGGCCGCGTCGATGGAAGCCTCGATCTGGCCCCCGATGAGTTCCGTGACCATGGGCGCCGAGCCTTTGTAGGGCACGTGAAGCATGGCGGTGCCGGTGCGCATCAGAAAAAGCTCCATCGCCAGATGCAGCGATGAGCCAACGCCCGAGGAGCCATAGCTCAGCTTGCCGGGATTGGCCTTGAGGTGCGCAACGAAAGCCGCCAGACTGGTGGCGGGCACCTTGTCGGCGTTGACCACGAAGATCAGCGGCGTGACACCGACCATGGAGATCGCGGCGAAGTCTTTCACCGGCTGGTACGGAAAGGCACCGGGCTTGACGGCCGGGTTGATGGCGTTGGCTGCGACGTTGCCCATGCCTATGGTGTAACCATCGGGCGCGGCCTTGGCAACCACGTCCATACCCAGGCTGGAGCCGGCGCCCGGCCGGTTCTCGACCACGAAGGGCTGACCCAGCTTGGTCTGCAGGTGGCTGGCGACCAGGCGGGACATCATGTCGGCCGCGCCGCCCGCAGGCACGGGCACGACGAACCTCACCGCGCGCGCGGGGTAGTTCTGCGCAGCGTTGGAGGCCTGAGCGTGAACAGTTCCGGCACCGACGGTGCTTGCCAGGGCGAGGGCCGCCACCAAGGCGCGCCGGGTCAACGGGGTTGTCATGGTATGTCTCCTTTTGTCTGTCATGGTATGTCTCCTCTTGTCTGTCGTCTTGCTTGGAAAACCCAACTGAAAAACACCTCGGAGCGGTACCCGCAAACGCTTACGCCTGCCAGCGGGCAACGAACGCTCGGGCGCGGCGCGCGACCTCCTCGGGTGGCGTGCCGGGCGCATAGAGTGCCGAGCCTATGCCCGCACCACTCGCCCCAGCAGCCCTCAAGGCGGGCAGGTTGTCGAAGTTGACGCCGCCGACGCTGAACATCGGGGTCGTGTGCGGGAACACCGCACGCCAGGCCTTGATCACCGGGGGGCCAAGCTGCTCGCCCGGGAACAGCTTGAGCGCATCGGCCCCTTCGTCGAGTGCGTTGAAGCCTTCACTTGCGGTCGCCACGCCGGGCATCGCATACAGGCCAAGGGCCTTGGTGCGACGCACCACCGCCGCATTGAAGTTGGGCGAGAGCACAAGCACCGCACCGGCCGCCGCCACTGCGTCCACATCGTGCGCCCGCAGCACAGTGCCGGCGCCGATGACGGCCTGGCCCGCGAGTGCGTCGGCCAGCAGGCGAATGCTTTGCAGCGGTTGGGGAGAGTTCAGCGGCACTTCGATGACGCCGATGCCAGCCTCCAGCAGGGCCTGCCCCACGGCCACTGCCTCGTCCGGCGTGAGGCCCCGCAGGATGGCCACCAGCGGGCAGGCCGTCAGGGCCCGCGCCACGCGTTCGCTCGGGCGTGGCGCACTCACGCCGCGTCCTTCAGCAGACCCGCCTGCTGCGCGACGCGCCACTGGCCACGTGTGGTGGCGCCATCGGCCGCACGCGTGCTGGTGATGCCGGCCAGCGACAGCGCCCTGGCATAGCGGGTGCACAGGCCGTCGTCGCCCAGCAGCACGACCTCGTGTGGGCGCGCAACGCGCGTGGCACTGCCGATCTCGACACCCATGAGAATGCCGGAGAGGTAGTCGGGCAGGCCCTCGGCCGCCACACGCCCCATCAGGCCAGCGGTGCGGGCGGCAAAGATCACGTGCGTCGCGTTGTCGCTCTGTTCCAGCCCCAGTGTCACCCCGGCCTCGAAGGCCTCGGGCACGCTGTGGCCGAAATGCATGAGCCGCCCCAGGATGCCGTGCTGGGTCAACAGGCCGTACAGCTCGCCCGTCATGTAGGTGGCGAAGCGCGTCACCTGGCCGGCGTCGCCGATCCAGGCCCACTTGGCGTGTGTGCCGGGCAGCACGCAGATGCTGCCGGTGGGCAGGTCGGCGCCCCACATCTGTGTCTCTTCGCCGCGCATCACGTCGTCTTCGCCGTCGGGGCTGCGGCAGGTCAGGCCGGGCACGATGTGCAGCGTCACGCCCGGCTTCACCTCCACGCGCGTGAGCTGCGCAGCGGCCTCGCCCAGGCCAGCGGGGCAGTCCAGGTAGGCGGCTTCCTTCCAGCCCTGGCGGCTGCCGACCATGCCACTGGCGATCAGCGTACCCGCGCGGCGCGCTATCCAGTCGCCGCACAGCGACAGCAGCGCCTCGGCAAAACGGCCGTCCTTCACGGCCATGACGCCACCGGGCGCGGCGCGCGTCTCGATCATCTGGCCGCTCGCATCGAGCAGGCTGGCGCGCAGATTGGAGGTGCCCCAGTCGATGGCGATCAGGGCAGAGGGAACAGTGGTCATGACAGGTCGGCTTTGTCGCGCAGGAAGGACCAGAGCGATGCGTTGGGCGCTATGCCCAGGCCCGGTCCGTCGGGAAGGATGAAGGCGCCGCTTTCGCAGCGCATGGTGGTGTCGACGAAACGCAGGTTGCGGTCGAACACCGAGTGCTGGTACTCGTGCATCGGCACGTTGGGCAGCGAGGCCGCCGCGTGCAGGCTCGCTGCCTGGAAGATGCCCACGCCGATGCTGGCGTGCGGAACCACGCGCATGTGAAAGGCGTTCGCCATGCGGCCGATCTGCATGAACTGGCTGATGCCGGTGTGGCCCATCTCGGGTTGCACGATGGACATCGCGCGGCGCTCGAAGCGGGGCAGCGCCTCGTGCACCGAATGCCACTCCTCACCCAGCGCCACTGGCACACGCGCGGCGGTGGCCACGCGCGCCTGGCCTTCGAGGTCTTCGGCGGCACACGGCGCCTCGACGAAATACGGGTTGTACGGCGCGAGCCTGTCGATCAGCTGGATCGCCTCGCCCGCGCCGAACTTCCAGTGCAGGTCCACCATCAGCTTCATACGCGGACCCAGCGCCTCGCGCAGCGCGCGCATCTCGTCAACGATGCTATCGAACGACACGGCCGCCGCGTATTTGATGGCATCGAAACCGCGCGCTGCGAAATCGCGCGCGAGCTTCACCTTGTCGTCAAGCGTCTGGCCCGGCAGGCCCGACACATAGGCCGGTACGCGCGTGGTGCGCTGCCCACCCAGCAGCTTGGCCACCGGCAGACCCACGAGCTTGCCCGCCAGGTCCCACAGCGCGATGTCGATGCCGGCGATCGCATCGCCCCAGAAGCCGCCCGAGGCCCCGCGCACGCGCATGAGGTCGTACAGGTCTTCGTGGATGGCGGTGGCGTCGCGCGTGTCGCGCCCGACGATCACCGGACCGAGCACGTCGTCGATGATAGCGGTCACCGCCTCGGGGGCGACAATACCGTAGGTCTCGCCCCAGCCATGCGTGCCGTCCTCGGCTGTCACCTTGATCAGCACCGACATGTCGGTGCTCGGGTAGATCGTGCGGTT
>CAUPRZ010000209.1:0-4986 GCA_963513855.1 uncultured Hylemonella sp. | reverse complement strand
CGCGCAATCGCCACCCGCTGGCGTTGCCCGCCCGACAGGGCATCGGGCCGGTGCTGGGCGTGGTCTTGCAGGCCCACGGCCAGCAATTGCGCGGCCACGCGTTCGCGCCGCTCGGTCGCGGGCACCCCGGCAATAAACAGCGGATAGTCCACGTTCTCGGCCACCGTCATCACCGGCACCAGGTTGAAGCTCTGAAACACAAAGCCCATCGCGTCACGGCGCAGCAGCGTGCGCTGGTTTTCGTCCTGCCCTGTGACGGAACGGCCGCCCAGCACGATGTCGCCGGTATCGGGCGTGTCGATCAGCCCGCACAGGTTGAGGATCGTGCTCTTGCCGCTGCCCGAGGGTCCGGTCAGCGCCAGCAGTTCGCCGCGCCGCACGGCCAGGTCGATGCCCTGCAACGCTGGCACCACATGCTGGCCCAGGCGGTAGGTCTTGTGCACGCCACGCAGCTCGATCACTGTGTCGCGGAGCGTGTTCATTGCGGCAGTTCCTTGAGCAGGGCGCGTGCCGTACCGGCTTGCGGTGCGTTGCGGCTGATCACTTCGCCCAGGTATTTGCGGGCGTCCTCCGGACGCAATTCAGCCTCGGCAAAACGGGCGGCCCGCATCCACACGGCCCCCTGGAAACCCAGCGGCGCCTGCGCAAACAGGGGGCTGTCCAGCACCTGGGTCAGCAGCTTCGCGCCACGCGCACCCCGGTTCATGAAACTCGGCACCGTCAGAAACGTATTGGCCGCCACAAAACGCACGGCCAGTACGCCCGGCGTGCCTTGCTGCACCACCGCATCGTGCGCCGGGGTCAGCATGGCCAGCGCCTTGTCGATCAAGGCCATGCCGTCTTCGGCATAGGAGATCTTCTTCCAGGGCAAAAAGGTGGTGCCCGCCAGCCGGGATGTGGAAGCGCCGGCATAAGCCAGCAGCACCGGGTTGCCAGGTTCAGTTTGCGACAAGGCGGTGAACGCCTCCGCGGCCTTGACGATGGCGGCCTTGTCGCCAGCAGCAGCCTGCGTGAACAGCGCCGCGGCCTCCTGGAACTCGGCATCCGGCACGGCATGGGCAGCGCCGGCCAGCAGAAGGGCGGCAACCGTCATCACCAGACGGCCGGAAAAACGAAGCGTGAATCGATGACGCATGGGACTTTCCTTTCAATGGGTAGGTAGTGGGAACGGGGTGAAGCCTATTCAGGCCCCTGGTCCCATGCACCCCCATTGCGACGAAACGCCAGGCGCTGGTGTGAAACGCCGACTTGGCGGCGCGAGACGATGTGCAACGCCCGGGAATCCGGGCGCTATGTATGGCCGGGTCAAACCGGGCGACCATAAAAAACGGCGCTCAGGTGAGTGAGCGCCGTAATGGCCATGCAAGAGGCACAGCCGGCTGCGGGGGAGGTCCGCAGCGGATCAGAGGATATCAGTGTCGGTGGCCTCTGTCACCCCGGCCACCCCCACGGTGGGCGTGGTGATCATGGCGGTCATGGCGGTCGTTTCCGCGGCCCTGATGGCCATGATGCTGGTGATGCCTATCGTGCCCATGCCCCTGGTAGTGGCCCGGGTGCCCATAAAAAACCGGGCGCGGTGGCATGTAGACCACATGCGGCGGCGCATAGACAGGCCGAGGATGATGAACCACCACCGGGCCGTGCACCACCACGGGCGCTGGCAGATTGCCCACCCCGATGTGGATACCGGGTTGGGACATGCCGATGGACCAGAACACGTCCCCGGCGTGGGCGCTGCTTGCCAGACCCAGCCCGGCCATCAGGGCCAGGCCAGCCAGCAGGGATTGGGCTGTTTTGGTGAACTTCGTCATGAGGGGTCTCCTTGTACGGGCAAGCATTGGGCTGCCCTGTACCCTCAACGTGCCTGACCGCTGGCTGACTGCAAAGCGTCCGTGAAGGATGTTGCTGGATGTAACTGCGCCCCCGGCGCTACCACCAGAGGCCCCAGGCCATGACGAGCAAGCCCAGGAGGGCAGCCACCAGGCCACCAAAGTAATAGCGCAGGCGCGGCCCGGCCAGAGCCCCGGGCACGGTCTCGCCCAGGCGGTCGTGTTCGGTCCAGCGGGCCCAGAGCAGCTTGGCCTGGGTGTTGGTGATCAGGCCGTCGCGGGCGGCAGCGTTCAGCTCGACGGGGGACAGGGATATACGTTCGTTGCGGACCAGATTCATGGTGGGGGCCTGTACAGGCTCATTTCTCAGGTGTCGGGCATGCTAGCAAGCCCCCGGCGCTGGCGCAGGGCGGCGTCTAGAATTCGTCCATGAGTACGCCCAGAATTCCCGAAAACAAAGAAAAAACCGCCGATGCGGCCAAAGAGCCGGCCAAGGCCAGCAACTTCCTGCGCCAGATCATCGAGCACGACCTCGCCGCCGGCACCTACAGCGGCCGCACCTGGGGTCACAAGCCCGGCAGCGCCAGCGAACACGCCCAGGCCCAGGGTGCCCAAGCCGACCCGGCCCGCATCCGCACCCGCTTCCCGCCTGAACCCAATGGCTACCTGCACGTGGGCCACGCCAAGAGCATCTGCCTGAACTTCGGCCTGGCGCGCGACTACGGTGGCGTCTGCCACATGCGCTTCGACGACACCAACCCCGAGAAGGAAGAGCAGGAGTACGTGGACTCCATCACCGAGGCGGTGAAATGGCTCGGCTTTTCGTGGGACGCGCATGGCGACAGCCACCTCTTCTACGCCAGCAACTACTTCGACTTCATGTACCGCGCCGCCGAGTACCTGATCGAAACCGGCCACGCCTATGTGGACGAGCAGACGCCCGATGAAATGCGCGCCAACCGCGGCGACTTCACCACCCCCGGCAAGGACAGCCCTTTCCGCAGCCGCACGCCCGCCGAGAACCTGGCCCGCTTCCGCGAGATGCGCGCGGGCAAATTAGCCGACGGCGCCGCCGTGCTGCGCGCGAAGATCAGCATGGCCAGCCCCAACATCAACCTGCGCGACCCGGCCATCTACCGCATACGCCGCGCCACCCACCACAACACGGGCGACGCCTGGTGCATCTACCCCATGTACACCTTCGCGCACCCCATCGAGGACGCGCTGGAGAACATCACCCACAGCATCTGCACGCTGGAGTTCGAAGACCAGCGCCCCTTCTACGACTGGCTGCTGGAGCGCATCGTCCCCATCCTGCGCACACCGCAGTTTGAACAAGCCAAAAAGCTGATCGAGAAGATCGAAGGCCAGGGCCTGGAAGCCGGCAAGGAATTTGCCCTGCACTGCCACAACCGCGCCGACAAACTCTTTGCCAGCGAGGCCGAGGGCCAGATGCGCGCCCTGTTCAGCAAGTGGGGCCACAACCCCGACGCCGTGCTGCACGACCTGCCCGCCTTTTTCGCCCTGCTGAAGAAGGAGACCGCGCAGTTCACCCCCCTGCTGGCCCACGCCCTCGACGGCCAACGCCCCAA
Source organism: uncultured Hylemonella sp. (assembly GCA_963513855.1). Lineage (GTDB taxonomy): Bacteria > Pseudomonadota > Gammaproteobacteria > Burkholderiales > Burkholderiaceae_C > Hylemonella. Next base: position 1,565 of record CAUPRZ010000209.1, on the reverse strand, counting down.
CGTCTTCCTGCTGCCGCACCAGCATGAATTTGCCCGCCTGAACCTCACCTACGTCATCACCAGCAAACGCAAGCTGGCCCAGCTGGTGAACGAGAAACACGTGCACGGCTGGGACGACCCGCGTATGCCCACCATCGTTGGCCTGCGCCGCCGGGGTTACACGCCACTGAGCATCCAGATGTTTGCCGAACGCATAGGCGTGACTAAGGACTACAGCTGGATCGACTACGCCACGCTCGACGGCTGCCTGCGCGAAGACCTGGAAAACAAGGCCCACCGCGGCATGGCCGTGCTGGACCCGGTGAAACTGGTGCTGACCAACTGGGCCGAGGCCTTTGGCAGCGACAGCTACACCGAAGCCTGCAGCCAACCCGCCCTGCCGCATGTGGCCGAAGGCCAGGTAGCCCCCGCGCCGCGCCACTTTGTGATCGGCCGCGAAGTGTGGATCGAACGCGAAGACTTTGAAGAAGTGGCGCCCAAGGGCTACAAGCGTTTGTTCCCCGGCAATGTGGTGCGCCTCAAGGGCGGTTATGTCATCGAGTGCACCGGCTGCCTGCGTGATGCGGATGGCAAAGTGACCGAAGTGCACGCCAAGGTCATCCCCGGCACCAAGAGCGGCACCCCGGGCGCCGACAGCGTCAAGGCCAAGGCCGCCATCACCTGGGTGGCCGTGGCCGACGGCGTGGCCGCCGAAGTGCGCCTGTATGACCGCCTGTTCACCGATGCGCAACCCGATGCGGGTGGCAAGGACTTCCTCGCCAGCCTCAACCCGGACAGCCTCAAGACCGTCACGGCCTATGTGGAGCCTTCACTGGCCCAGGCGGAGGCGGACGACAAGTTTCAGTTCGAGCGGCATGGCTACTTTGTGGCGGACCGCAAGGACCATAAGCCGGGCAAGCCGGTGTTCAACCGCGTGACCGGGCTCAAGGACAGTTGGGGCAAATGAAGCCCGCACGTCCCGGCAAAACCAAACCACCCACCGTGGTGGTCATTGCCGGGCCCAATGGTGCGGGCAAATCCACGGCGGCACCCTTCCTGCTCAAACAGGCGCTCGGGATTCTGGAGTTTGTGAACGCAGACCAGATTGCCGTCGGGCTGTCGGCCTACGCACCAGAGACTGTGTCTTTCGAAGCAGGCCGCATCATGCTCAAACGGCTGCATGAACTGGCCGAATCCGGCTCAAGCTTTGCCTTCGAATCCACCTTGTCCAGCCGCACATTCGCGCTTTTTCTGACGCGCTGCAAGGCCAGGGGCTACAGCGTGCAGATCTTCTACGTCGCACTGCCCAGCGCAGAACTTGCCGTCAACCGTGTGGCGCTGCGCGTCAAGCTAGGCGGACACAACATCCCCAAGGCAGATGTGGAACGCCGCTTCCATCGCAGCCTGCACAATCTGCACACGCTCTACCTGCCGCTTGCTGACCGCTGGACGGTTCTGGATAATGCATCCGGCACACTCAAGCGCATTGCCCACGGCACCGCACGCCGCACCTATGTGGAGGAACCTGAAAAATGGCTCAATCTAAAACGACTCGCGCAGTAAAGAACATCGCTTCGGACCAAGCT
>CAUPRZ010000208.1:0-5005 GCA_963513855.1 uncultured Hylemonella sp. | reverse complement strand
CTCGACGTTCCGCGCGGCCGCCATTACCTGAACGACGTCGACTGCGCCGCCAACAACGTCACGCGCGCCGACCTCCAGGCCCTGCAGCCCACCCCCGCCCTGCTGGCCCTGGTCGCCGGGCAGGTGCGCTGGGCCCGCGAACTGATGCAAGAAGGCGCGCCACTGGTGCACCGTGTGCCGGGCCGGGCCGGCTGGGAACTGCGTCTGGTGGTGCAGGGTGGCCTGCGTATCCTGGACAAGATCGAGGCCCTGGGCCACAACACCCTGCAGCACCGGCCCACGGTCAGCGCAGCCGACGCCCCGCGGCTGCTGTGGCGTGCGCTCTGGATGTGAGAATACCGACCATGACGACGACACCCGAGCAATATGTGCAGGACAAGGCCGCCGCCTCCGGCAGCAGCTTTTATTACGCCTTCCTTTTCCTGCCCAAGCCGCGTCGTGCGGCCATCACGGCCTTCTATGCTTTCTGCCGCGAGGTGGATGACGTGGTCGACGAAGTGGCCGACCCCGGCGTCGCCCAGACCAAGCTGGCCTGGTGGCAGGCCGAGGTGCAGCGCGCCTGGGCCGGCCAGGCCACGCATCCGGTGCTGCAGGCCCTCATGCCCCATGTCAAGGATTACGGCATCGAGGCCCGGCACCTGCAGGCCGTGATCGAAGGCTGCCAGATGGACCTACAGCAGACCCGTTACCTTGATTACCCCGGCCTGCAGCAGTACTGCCACCTGGTGGCCGGCATCGTCGGTGAAGTGGCGGCGCGCATCTTCGGCCAGACCGAGGACGCCACCACCCGCTACGCCCACACCCTGGGCCTGGCCTTTCAGCTCACCAACATCATCCGCGACGTGGGCGAGGACGCGCTGCGGGGCCGCATCTACCTGCCCGTCAACGAGCTGCAGCAGTTCGACGTCAAGGCCCATGAAGTTCTGAACCGCCAGTACTCGGAGCGTTTCACGGCGCTGATGAAGTTCCAGGCCAAACGCGCGCACCGCCTCTACGACGAAGCCCTGGCCCTGCTGCCCGAAGCCGACCGGCGCGCACAAAAACCCGGCCTCATGATGGCCAGCATCTACCGCACCCTGCTGCGCGAAATCGAACACGACAACTTCCAGGTACTGCACCAGCGCACCAGCCTCACACCCCTGCGCAAGCTCTGGCTGGCCTGGCGGGTGCAGGCCTTGGGGAAACTTTGAGAGTCGCGATCGTCGGCGCCGGCTGGGCCGGCCTGACTGCCGCGGTGCAGGCCGTGCAGGACGGCCACCAGGTCACGGTCTTCGAAGCGACCCGTACACCCGGCGGCCGGGCCCGCGGCCTGGACATCACCTTGCCCGACGGCCGCAGCGTGACCGTGGACAACGGCCAGCACATCCTGATCGGCGCCTACACGGAATCGCTGCGCCTCATGCGCGTCGTCGGCGTAGACCCCGAAGTCAGCCTGCAACGCCTGCCCCTGACCCTGCAGTTCCCCGACGGTGCGGGCCTGCGCCTGCCCGATCTGCCCGTGCCTCTGGACGTACTGGCTGGCATTCTGCGCAACAGCGCCTGGCCGCTGCGCGAACGTCTGGGCCTGCTGCGCGCCGCCCTGGGCTGGAAACTCGCGGGGTTTGAATGCGCAGACACGCTCAGTGTGGCCGCGCTCTGCGCCGGGCTGGGGCCACGCGTGCTGACCGAGCTGATCGAACCGCTTTGCGTCTCCGCGCTCAACACCCCGGCGCATCAAGCCAGTGCCCGGGTTTTCCTGCGTGTGCTGCACGACGCGCTGTTTGCCATGCGCGGCGGCTCCCAACTGCTGCTGCCACGTGCTGACCTCGGCGCCCTCTTCCCGCAAGCGGCTGTCAGCTGGCTGCAGGCGCAGGGCGCCACGTTGCGCACCGGCGCCCGCATCACAACCTTGCTGCAGGACGCCTCCCACTGGCAGCTTGAGGGCCAGAACTTTGACGCTGTCCTGCTGGCCTGTTCCTCCACCGAAGCGGCGCGCCTGGCCGCGCCGCTGAACGCGGCCTGGGCCGCCACGGCCGAGGCCCTGCACTTCGAAGCCATCATCACGGTTTATGCCTGGGCCGCACAAGCCCGTCTTGCCGCGCCCATGCTGGCCCTGCGCCACGATGTGCAGCACCCGGCGCAGTTCGTCTTCGACCGCGGTCAGCTCGGCGGCCCTGCAGGTCTGCTGGCTTTTGTGGTGAGCGCCAGCCGCGGCGAGCGCGAAACACTGCAGGCCCAGGTGCTGGCCCAGGCGCAGGCCCAGCTCGGTCTGCCATTGCAGGCGGTGCAGACCGTGATGGAAAAACGCGCCACCATCGCCTGCACACCAGGCCTGCAGCGCCCGCCGCAAACCATTGCTCCCGGCCTGCTGGCCTGTGGCGACTACGTGGCCGGTCCCTACCCGGCCACGCTGGAAGGCGCAGTGCGCAGCGGTCTGGCCGCGGCAGGGGCTCTTGCACAATGATAAAAACGCATCTGAAATAAACATGGGGAGCCGCTCACGATGAAACGCCTCATCAAAGTCCTGTTCATCCTGCTCATGGTGCTGCTGACGGCGTTGGCCATTGCCGTCGCGGCCGGCGTCTGGCATGCGCGCACCAAGTTGCCGCAGCGCAGCGGCAGCCTGGTACTGAATCAACTCAAGGAACCGGTGCAGGTGCATTGGGATGAACGCGGCGTGCCCCACATCCAGGCACAGAACGAGAGCGACCTCTACCGCGCCCTGGGTTTTCTGCACGCGCAGGACCGGCTGTTCCAGATGGAAATGGTGCGCCGCCTGGCACGCGGTGAGCTGGCCGAAATCCTGGGCCCCAAGCTGGTCGACACCGACCGCCTCTTCCGCACCCTGGAACTGCGTTCCCACGCGGACGCGTACGTTAAACGCGTGGACCGCAACAGCCCGGCCTGGCGGGCCCTGCTGGCCTATCTGGACGGCATCAACGAATTCCAGGACACACGCCCCCTGCCCGTCGAGTTCCAACTGCTGGGCATCCAGCCCCAGCACTACACGCCGGTCGACACCCTGGCCGTGGCCGGCTACCTGGCCTACAGCTTTGCCGCCGCCCTGCGCACCGAGCCCGTGCTGACCTATGTGCGCGACCAGCTCGGCCCCGACTATCTGCGTGTCTTCGAACTCGACTGGCAACCGCTGGGTGTGGTCGGCCCGCTGGCCCAGCGCACACGCAAGCCCGCACTGGCCCAGACCGACTGGTCGGCCCTGGCGCGTGTAGCCGAAGTCAGCCAGCAGGCCATGGACCTGGCCGGCGTGCCGCTCTTCGAAGGCAGCAATGCCTGGGCCATCTCGGGCCGGCGCACGGCCAGCGGCAAACCCCTGCTGGCCGGTGATCCGCACATCGCCTTCAGCCTGCCCGCCGTCTGGTACGAAGCGCATCTGAACGCGCCGGGCTTCGAGCTTTACGGCCACTTCCAGGCGCTCAACCCCTTTGCCCTGCTCGGCCACAACCAGCAATTCGGCTGGAGCCTCACCATGTTCCAGAACGACGACATGGACCTCGTGGCCCTGCGCACCAACCCGGCCAAACCTAGCCAGATCGCCTACCAGGGCCAGTGGGTGGAAATGCGCACGCGCAATGAGCTCATCCAGGTGAAGAATGCCGAACCCGTGAGCATCACGCTGCAGCGCTCGCCACACGGCCCCGTGATCAACCAGGCCTTCCCCGACAGCGTGGGTGAAACACCGGTGGCGCTGTGGTGGACCTTTCTCGAAACCGAGAACCCCATCATGGACGCCTTCCATGAACTCAACCGCGCCGACACCCTGGCCAAGGCCCGCAGCGCGGCCAGCAAGATCCACGCGCCCGGCCTCAACGTGGTCTGGGCCAATGCGGCGGGTGACATCGGCTGGTGGGCTGCGGCCCGGCTGGTGCAGCGCCCGCTCAACGTGAACCCGAGTTTCATCCTCGACGGCGCGACGGCCCAGGCCGACAAACCCGGCTTTTACCGCTTCGCCGACAACCCGCAGGAAGAGAACCCGTCGCGCGGCTACATCATGTCCGCCAACCACCAGCCCGTGCCACGCAGCGGCGTACCCGTGCCCGGTTACTACAACCTCTATGACCGCGCACGCCGGCTCGACCAGCTGCTGAACGCACGCAGCGAAGGCTGGACCCTGGCCCACAGCCAGGCCCTGCAGCTTGACGACCAGACCGACTACGCCGCCCGCGTGATGCGCCCCCTGCTGCCCCTGTTGCGCGAGATGACCCACGACTCCGTCGAGCGCTCCCTGCTCGACCAGTTGTCCGAATGGGATGGGCGCCACAACACGGCGAGCATCGCCCCCACGGTGTACAACCAGTTCCTCTACGAGCTCGCGCGTGCCGCCATGGCCGACGAGATGGGCAAGACCCAGTTCGCCAACCTGCTGCGCACCCGCGCCATCGACTTCGCCCTGCCGCGTCTGACGGCCGACCCCAGCTCCCCCTGGTGGGACAACCGGCGGACGGAGAAAAAGGAAAACCGCAACGACATCGTGCAAGAGGCCTGGCGCGCCACGCTGGCGCATCTGCAGGAACTGCGCGGCGTCTCGATCGCCGCCTGGACCTGGGGCCGCAACCACGCCGTCACGCACGCCCACCCCCTGGGCCGCATGAAACCGCTGGACTGGGTCTTTAACGTCGGCCCCCTGGAAGCGCCGGGCGGCCGCGAGCTCCCCAACAACCTGGCCCAGCCCCTGGGTCCGGCGCCCTGGAGCGTGACCTACGGCCCCTCCACGCGTCGTGTCATCGACTTCGCCGCCCCGGGCCAGGCCCAGGGCATCAACCCCGTGGGCCAGAGCGGCGTGCTGTTCGACGCCCACTACAAGGATCAGGCCCAGGACTACGTTGACGGTCGTTACCGCGCCATGCACCTGGACGCGGAGGCGGTGAAAAAGGCCACGCGCAGCGTGCTGCTGCTGCAACCGGCCAACTGAGAATTACGGTTCCAGCAGCACGCAGAGTGCGGCCATGTCGGCCACCGTGGCATGGGGACGGTGTGTCTCGTGTGTCCAGTCATGCCCGGCGCGGTT
>CAUPRZ010000207.1:0-5010 GCA_963513855.1 uncultured Hylemonella sp. | reverse complement strand
TCCACCCTGCTGACCTTGCTGCAGTTGGGCGTTGTGCCCGTGATCAATGAGAACGACACGGTGGTCAACGACGAAATCAAGTTCGGCGACAACGACACCCTGGGCGCCCTGGTCGCCAATCTCGTCGAGGCCGATGCGCTCATCATCCTGACCGACCAGAAAGGCCTGTACACGGCCGATCCGCGCAAGGACCCGGCCGCGAAGTTCGTGGACGAGGCTCAGGCCGGCGATCCGGCGCTGGAGGCCATGGCCGGCGGCGCCGGCTCCAGCCTGGGCAAGGGCGGCATGATCACCAAGATCCTCGCGGCCAAACGCGCAGCGGGCTCAGGCGCTTCCACCGTCATCGCCTGGGGCCGTGAGCCCGATGCCCTAGTGCGCCTGGCTCAAGGTGAGGCCATCGGCACCCTGCTGGTGGCACAGACGGCCAAGACCCAGGCGCGCAAGCAGTGGATGGCCGACCATCTGCAGTTGCGCGGCGCCGTGGTGGTGGACGCTGGAGCCGCTGCCAAGTTGCAGGAAGAGGGCAAGAGCCTGCTGCCTATCGGCATGACAGCCGTGGAAGGCGAGTTCTCGCGTGGCGATGTCATTGCCGTGCGTGATGAGAAGGGAGCGGAGATTGCCCGCGGCCTGGCCAACTACGCCAGCGCCGAGGCGCGCTTGCTGTGCCGCAAACCTTCCAGCGAATTCGAGAAACTGCTGGGCTACACCGGCGAGCCCGAGATGGTGCACCGGGACAATATGGTCCGCATGCGCTGAGGCGCGGCTTGTTTTACTGGCCCTGGGGCTCGGTACGGTCGGGGGCCGTCTGGGGTGCTTGCGGATCGGGGTCGAAACTCGCACCCGGCGGCAACTCCATGCCGTGGTCCTGAAACGGCGGCGCAAACGGAGCTTCCCCCTCGCGTGGCCGGTGTCCCTGGCGCAGATAGCGGTTGCGATGGTCCTGGCGCGGCAGGAAACGGGCCAGTTCGGTCAGCGCCATCTCGTAGACGCCGCGCTTGAACTCCACCACCATGTCCAGCGGCACCCAGTAGTCGTTCCAGCGCCAGGCGTCGAACTCGGGGTGGTCGGTGGCACGCAGGTTCAGATCCCAGTCCTGCGCCATGAGTTGGAGCAGGAACCAGATCTGCTTCTGGCCCTTGTAATGGCCACGTGCTTCGCGTCGGATGTAGCGGTCCGGCACCTCGTAGCGCAACCAGTCGCGGGTCCGGGCCACGATGCGCACATGCTCGGGCTTGAGCCCGACTTCCTCGTGCAATTCGCGGAACATGGCCTGCTCCGGGTTTTCGCCCCGGTCTATGCCACCCTGCGGGAATTGCCACGAATGGGTGCGTATGCGCTTGCCCCAGAAAACCTGGTTTTTCTGGTTGAGCAGGATGATGCCGACATTGGGCCGAAAGCCGTCCCGGTCAAGCATAATCAAACCCCAAATTTTGAACTGATTCCATTATGCACGGCGCCCGTCATGCATCAAGGGAATCAGTCTGTACCCGTCGGAAAAATCACGCCATGAAAGCTTCCCAGTTCTTCGTTTCCACCCTCAAGGAAGCCCCCGCTGATGCCGAGGTGGTGAGCCACAAACTCATGATGCGCGCCGGCATGATCAAGAAGCTCGGTGCCGGCATCTACAACTACATGCCCATGGGCCTGCGCGTGATCCGCAAGGTGGAAGCCATCGTGCGCGAAGAGATGAACCGCGCTGGCGCCGTCGAGCTGAGCATGCCCGTGGTGCAGCCTGCCGAACTGTGGGTAGAGACGGGGCGTTTTGCCAAGATGGGCCCCGAGCTGCTGCGTATCAAGGACCGGCACGACCGTGACTTCGTGATCCAGCCCACGAGCGAAGAGGTGGTGACCGACATCGTGCGACAGGAGATTCGCAGCTACAAGCAGTTGCCCAAGAACCTGTACCAGATCCAGACCAAGTTCCGTGATGAGCGTCGTCCGCGTTTTGGCCTGATGCGTGGTCGCGAATTCATCATGAAAGACGCCTACAGCTTTGACCGCGACCAGGTCGCGGCGAAGGCCAGCTACCAGGTCATGGCCCAGGCCTACCGCAAGATTTTCGACCGCTTCGGCCTGAGCTACCGTGCCGTGGCCGCGGATAGCGGTGCCATCGGTGGCGACCTGAGCGAAGAGTTTCAGGTGATCGCTGCCACGGGCGAGGACGCCATCGTCTATTGCCCGGGCAGCGAATACGCGGCCAATATCGAGAAGGCCGAGGCCCTGGCGCCACAGGCGCCTCGCCCGGCTGCCGGCCAGGCCATGCAGAAGGTGGCCACGCCGGGCAAGAGCACCTGCGCAGACGTGGCCGAGTTGCTGGGTCTGCCGCTGGCACGCACCGTCAAATCCATCGTGCTGGCGAGCGACACGCTCAATGAAAAAGGCGAGATCGCCAAGACGCGTATCTGGCTGTTGCTGCTGCGCGGCGACCACGACATGAACGAGGTCAAGGTGGGCAAGCTGCCGGGCATGGAAGGCGGTTACCGCTTCGCTACCGAGGCCGAGATCGTCGCGCACTTCGGCACCAAGCCGGGTTACCTGGGCCCCGTGGGCCTGAAGCAACCCGTGTCCATCGTGGCGGACCGCGAGGTGGCCGTGATGGCCGACTGGGTTTGCGGCGCCAACGAGGCGGACTTCCATATCACTGGTGCGAACTGGGGCCGTGATCTGCCCGAGCCCGCCCTCGTGGCCGACATTCGCAATGTGGTGGCGGGCGATCTCTCGCCCGATGGCAAGGGGCAGCTCGCCATCGAGCGTGGCATCGAGGTGGGCCATGTGTTCTACCTGGGCACCAAGTATTCCAAAGCCATGAATGCCACCTTTTTGGACGAAAACGGCAAGCCGCAGTTCATGGAGATGGGTTGTTACGGTATCGGCATCACGCGCCTGCCGGCGGCGGCCATTGAGCAGAACCATGACGACAAGGGCATCATCTGGCCTGACAGCATCGCCCCCTTCACCGTGGTGATCTGCCCCATCAACCCGGACCGCAGCCCCGAGGTGAAGGCTGCCTCCGAGCAGCTGTATGCCGAGCTGATGGCCGCCGGCATCGACGCGATCCTGGACGACCGCGGCGAGCGCCCCGGTGCCATGTTTGCCGACTGGGAACTCATCGGCGTGCCCCACCGCGTCACCATCGGCGACCGCACGCTCAAGGAAGGCAAGGTCGAGTACCAGCACCGTCGTGATGCGGCTGCCACCCCGGTGGCCCTGGCCGACATGGCGGCCTTGCTGAAGTCCAGGCTCGGCGCCTGAGATGACCGGGCCGGCCATGCAGCGGCGTGCGGGGCTGCAGGCCTTGCTGGCCGCTGCCGGCCTGCTGGTCTGGCCTTCGGCCCGTGCCGGTGGGCAGATCGAGGAGCCGCTGGCGGATTCTGTGCGCACGGCGCTCAGCGCCGCCATCGCCAACTCCGCGCCGCCTGCACCTCTCTACACGGATACGGAAGCCCGCCTGGTCTATCTGCGTTGGCTCGGGGCCCAGAGCGAAAAACTGCGCAAGCGCATCCACGACTGGCCTGAGCGTCGCGACTTTTTGCAGACCGTCTGGTACGAGAGTCGGCGCGCGGGGCTGGACACGGCCCTGGTGCTGGGGCTGATCCAGGTGGAGAGCAACTTCCGCCGTTTTGCCATCTCCAGCGCCGGTGCCCGCGGTTTGATGCAGGTCATGCCCTTCTGGCCGCGCCTGATCGGGGATGGGGACGCCAGTCGCCTGTTTCATATGCAGACCAATCTGCGTTTCGGCTGTGTCATCCTGCGCCACTACCTGGACCGTGAGCGCGGCCATCTCTTCATGGCCCTGGGGCGCTACAACGGCTCACGTGGCAAACCGCAGTACCCGAACGCGGTGTCTGCAGCTCGCAAGCAGTGGGTATACGTCGACGTGCCGCCTGTCGAGGCGGCGCCTAGCCGGGGTGCACGGCCAGCCGAGTGACCATGACCTGGTCGATGCGGTAGCTGTCCACGTCCAGCACTTCGAAGCTGTAGCCGCCCCACTGCACGCGGTCTGTGCGGCGCGGCACACGGCGCAACATCACCATCAGGAAGCCGGCCAGCGTTTCGTAGTCCTCGGGTTGCGGCAGCTGGTCCAGGCCCAGGGCGCGCTGCACATCGGTCATGGGCGTGATGCCATCGATGAGCCAGGAGCCTTCCTCGCGCTGCACGATCAGCTCCTCGTCGGTCGGGGCCACCAGGTCGCCCATCACGGTGCTCATCACGTCGTTGAGCGTGACCACACCGACCACCAGGCTGTACTCGTTGACGATGATGGCGAAGTCCTCGTGCACCTGGCGGAACTGCGCCAGTACCTCGGTCAGTGTCAACCGGTCCGGCACCACCACGGCCTTGTGCAGCAGGGCCGGGTCGTCCAGCTTGATGGTCTGGTTCTTCAGGATGCGCTGGAACAGGTCCTTGGCATCCACATAACCGACCACGTGGTCGATGTCGCCGTCACAGACCGGGTAGGTCGAGAAGGGTTCGGCCGTGATGCGCGCGCGCACGATGGCATCGCTGTCGCTTTTGTCGAACCAGGCAATGCGGTCACGCGAAGTCATGGCGCTGCTGACGGTGCGGGTGTCCAGTTCAAAGACGTTGGCAATCACCTGCTGCTCGTCGCGCGCCAGCACACCGGCCTGGGCTCCCGCTTCGGCCAGGGCCAGGATGTCGTCGGGTGTCACGCGGTCGTCGCGCTGGGAAGACAGGCCCAGCAGCTTGAACAGCGCATCCGTGATGCGGCTGTAGAGCCAGACCACAGGCCTGAAAGCCCGCATGCACAGGCGCATGGGGCCGTGCAGGCGCAGCGCCAGGCGCTCGGGTTCGGCCATGGCCAGACGTTTGGGGAAAAGGTCGGCGAAAACGATAAAAAGCGAGGTCACCAGGGCGAAGGACAACACAAAACCCGTGGTGTCGGCCGCAGTGGCCGACAGCCAGTTCTGCAACAGGCGGCCTAGCAGGGGGCTGAACGCCCCCGCGCCCCCGATACCGCCCAGGATGGCCACGCCGTTCTGCCCGATCTGC
>CAUPRZ010000206.1:0-5039 GCA_963513855.1 uncultured Hylemonella sp. | reverse complement strand
TACCTGCCCAAACCCTTCGAGCCGCGTGAACTCGTGGCCCGCCTGCAGACCGTGCTGCGCCGGCGCCATGGTGGCAACGGCCCGGCGGCTGCGCCGCAGCAGCAGGGTGTGCTGAGCTTCGAGGGGCTGAGCATCGACCCGGCGCGCCGCAGCGTGCTGCGCCAGGGCGAGGCGGTGGAGCTCACGGGTACCGAGTTCGAGCTGCTCTACCTGCTGGCGCGCGAGAGCGGGCGTGTGTACAGCCGCGACGACATCCTCAACCAGCTGCGTGGGCATGACGCCGAGCTCTACACCCGTGCGGTGGACATCGTGGTCAGCCGTCTGCGCAAGAAGCTGGAGCCGCTGGACTGCATCAAGACCCTGCGCAACGCTGGCTACTCACTGGCGCTGCGCCGCCTCACGCCATGAACCAACCCGTCATGCCCTGGTACCGTCGTGCACTGCCCGCCCTGCGCAGCTCGCTCAAGCTGCGTCTGGTGCTGCTTTTCCTGCTGCTGGCTCTGGGCGTGGCCTTCACCTTCATCAGTGGCGCGCAGAAGGCGTTTTCCATAGGCTGGCGCGAGGCTGCGCGGCCCCTGCTCATGGACTATGTGGACCGCCTGGCGGCCGAGGTGACCGTGGATGGTGTGCCAAGCACGGAGCGCGCCCTGGCCCTGGTGCAGCGCCTGCCGGTGACGGTGGACATCAGCGGCCCGGCGCTGAACTGGCGCTCCCATCCGGAACAGGCCCAGCCCGAGTGGAAGCGTCGTCGGTCTCAGGCGTCTGACCACGGCCCGGGTTGGGTGGATGAGAAAGGCTGGGCCTCCTTGCTCCAGCGCAGCACCGCCGATGGCCACCGGATCGAGTTCGGCCTGAACGAGGCGGTGCTGGAGCGCCGTCCCAAGCTGATCGGCTACACGCTGCTCATCCTGCTGACGCTCACGCTGCTGGCCTATCTCTACGTGCGTCACTTGCTGCGCCCGCTGGACGACATCCGCCGCGGGGCACAGCGTTTTGGTGCGGGTGAGTTCGGCGAGCCGATTCCGGTGCGGCGGCCGCAGCGCCCGGATGAACTGGGCCAGCTGGCCACCACCATCAACACCATGGGCCGGGACATTGAGCAGATGCTCGAAGCCCAGCGTGCCCTGCTGCTGGCCATCAGCCATGAGCTGCGCAGCCCGCTGACCCGCGCCCGGCTCCACACCGAGCTGCTGCCGGAAACCGGAGATATCCTGCGGCAGCGCGAGGCTCTTTTGCGTGACCTCGGCGAGATGGCCCGGCTCATCAGCGATCTGCTGGAGAGCGAGCGCCTGGCCGGCCGGCACCAGGTTCTGCACCTTGAGGCCACAGATGTGAACGCACTGGCGCGCGAGGTCATCGCTGAGCTGGCGACCAGTCAGCCGCGGGCGGCTGACATCCGCCTGCACGCGCCAGCCGATCTGCCCTTGTTTGTGTTGGACCCGGTGCGTGTGCGCCTCTTGCTGCGCAATCTGCTCGACAACGCCTTGCGTTACAGCGTGGACGCCGCCTTGGCGCCGGAGCTGCGCCTGGAGGCGGATGGGGCGGGCCTGCTGCTCGAAGTCCGCGACCACGGCCCTGGTGTGCCGGAAGAACAGATTCCTCAACTGGCCCAACCCTTCTTTCGCCCTGACGCCGCCCGCAGCCGCAGCACGGGCGGAGTGGGTCTGGGGCTCTATCTCTGCCGGCTGGTTGCGCAGGCCCATGGCGGCACGTTTGCCGTGCGCAATGCGCGTCCGGGCCTGGCGGTCACGGTGCGCCTGCCGGCGGGCTGAGCCCGCGCAGTGACTGCGCCACCACCTCCAGCTGCGCGCGCAGCCAGCGGTGCGCCGCGTCCTGCTGGTAACGCGCGTGCCAGATGGCGTACATGGGCAGGCTGGGGCAACTCACAGGCGGTGGACAACTTGCCAGGCCCGTGTAGGTCTGATAGGCCAGCAGGCCGGGCACCGTGGTGAGCAGCGGCGTGCCGCGGATGAAAGCGGGCAGGGCGCTGAAGCTGGGCACCATGACCGTGAAACGACGTTGCACGCCTTGCGCGGCCAGGTGCTGGTCCAGGTCCAGGCTACGGCGGGGTTCATAGACCACGGTGGCGTGGTCGGCGGCCAGGTACTCCCCTTCGTTTTGCGGAGCGCTGCGCACGGCGGGGTCGTAGAACACGCGGTACTGGTCTTCAAACAGGCGCTTCTGCACGATGTCGGCCCCGTCGGGTGGGCGCGGGCTGATGACGAGCTGGCAGTCGTCATTGCGCAGCATCTCCAGCCGCGGGATGGTGGAGGGGATGATGCGCAGTGTCAGCCCCGGTGCCAACACACGCAGGCGTGCCGCCAGGGCGGGCAGAAGCAGGTCGCGCTGGAAGTCGTTGGCGGCGATGGTGATCGTGGCCAACCAGCGTGCAGGGTCGAAGTCAACGCTGTGCGCAAAGTGCTGCAGCTGGCGCAGGAGCTCCCGGGCCTGTTCGGCCAGGGCTTCGGCATGAGCCGTGGGGGTGATGCCGCGCCCGCTTTTCACAAAGAGCGGGTCACCAGTGATGACACGCAGCTTGTCCAGTAGATGGCTGACGGCGGACTGGGTCACGCCCAAATGCTGGGCGGCACTGGTGACCGAACCCGTTTCCACCACGGCCAGCAGGACCTGGAGCAGATGACCATCCAGATCCAAATGATCGAATTTGCGCATGGGTTCCATCTTGATGGCGGGGTTTATCTGGGTCAATGCCCGAGGAATACTCACTGCACGTTGTTTGACAGCGATCAAATCAGGAGCACCCCATGAGCACAGCCACCGCAGAAAACCCCATCCCCGGCACCATCCTCTTCGACGGCGATCAGGCCCGCAAAGGCTACGCCTTGAACAAGATGTGCTTTTCCTTCAACTCGGCCGAGAACCGCGAGGCCTTCAAGGCCGACGAAGAAAGCTATATGCGCAAGTACGGCCTGAACGAGCAGCAGGCAGCCGCCATCCGCGCGCGCAACGTTTTGCAGCTGATCGCGGCGGGCGGCAACGCCTACTACCTGGCCAAGTTCGCCGGGATCTTCAAGCTGGACATGCAGGACATCGGCGCCCAGCAGACCGGCATGACCAAAGAGGCCTTCAAGGCCAAGCTGGTCGCGGCTGGCCAATAAGACCCATAGGAGAAACAGACATGGCAAAACTCATCGGTGGCCTCGGCACCTCGCACATTCCCGCCATCGGCGGCGCCATCCACAAGGGCATCCAGCAGGAGCCCTACTGGAAACCCTTCTTCGACGGCTTTCCGCCCATCCGTGAATGGCTGGGCAAGACCCAGCCTGATGTGGTGGTGATGTTCTACAACGACCACGGCCTGAACTTCTTCCTGGACAAGATGCCCACCTTCGCCGTGGGTGCCGCACCGCTGTACAACAACGCCGACGAGGGCTGGGGCATTCCCACGCTGCCGCCTTTCAAGGGCGAGCTGGACCTGTCCTGGCACCTCATCAACACCCTGGTCGAGAAGGAGTTCGACGTGGTGAGCTGCCAGGAGATGCTGGTGGACCACGCCTGCACGCTGCCGCTCAAGCTGTTCTGGCCCGAGGGCGATTGCCCGGTGACGGTGGTGCCGGTCTGCATCAACACCGTGCAGTTCCCGCTGCCCTCAGCCAAACGCTGTTATGCCCTGGGCAAGGCCGTGGGTGATGCCATCAAGTCCTGGGACAGCAGCAAAAAAGTTGCGGTGATCGCCTCCGGCGGGCTGAGCCACCAGCTCGACGGCGAGCGCGCCGGTTTCATCAACAAGGCCTTCGACCTGCAGTTCCTGGAGAGCCTGGTCTCCAACCCCGAGTGGGCCACGCAGTTCAGCGTGCACGAGCTGGTGGAAAAAACCGGCACGCAGGGTGTGGAGTTGCTGATGTGGCTGGCCATGCGCGGGGCGCTGGCTGCGGCGGGAGGCTCCAGCGTGCGCCGGGTCACAGGCAACTACCACATCCCGATCTCCAACACGGCCACGGCGGCGCTGGCGTTGGAGACGGTGACGTGATCAGTCCTTGGGCCGGAAGCTGATGACCAGCGGAGAGGGCACGAGGCCGTCCACGTCGCGCGGCAGGACCTCGGTCTTGTCGATGGCCTTGAGCACGGCCTCGTCCCAGCTCTTGTGGCCGCTGCTCTTGAGCAGCTTGCGGCCGACGATGGTGCCGTCGGGTGAGGTGCGAACCTCGACCTCGGCGATGGGGTTGCTGGCCAGTTCCTCGGGGAAGACGATGTTGGGTTTGATGCGGGCACGGATACGACCCGCGTAGCTGGACGAGACCCCCGAGGTCTGCGTGGCATTGCCTGTGGCCGTGGGTTTGCCCGTGGCATTGGCCAGACCGGCCATGCGCTTCATATTCTCTTGCCGGTCCTGCTCACGCTGTTTGGCCTCGGCTTCTTCCTTGCGTTTGGCTTCGAGTTCCTTCTTGCGCTTTTCTGCGGCCAGCTTTTTCTCGCGCTCTTCCTTTTCGCGTTCCAGCTTTTCCTGGCGTTCACGTTCGACACGTTGTTTTTCGCGGCGCTCCAGCTCGGCCTTTTCCCTGACCTGTTTTTCGCGTTCGCGCTGCAGGGCAATCTCGGCTTCGCTGGGGCCGGGGTCGACGGCCTTGGGCGGGGCGGGCGGCGGTGGGGCCGGTTCGGGCTGGGGTTCGGGTTCGACCAGCTTGGGCGCCGCCTCTTGCGGCACGGCGGACCAGAGCTCGGCTTCGACCGAGAGGCTGGTGTCGCTGCGTTTCCAGCTCACGCCCCAGGTCAGCGCTACCACCAGCAGGCCATGGACCAGCAAGGCCAGGCCGTAGGCACGCAACAGGCCCTGGCGGGGCTGCAGGGTGGCGTATTCAAAACGGCTGGTGGCTTCCACGGGACCTCAGTTGACCATCTGCACCGACAGGCCCACACGTTGCACGCCGGCCCGTTGCAAGGTGTCCATGACCTTGACCACGGTTTCGGACTTCACGCTCTAGTCCGCACTGATGACCACGGCGCGGATGCCCTCTTTGCCGTCGGCGGATTGGACACGTTTGACGTTGGCAGCCAGTTCGCCCAGCTTGATGCGGCGC
>CAUPRZ010000205.1:0-5050 GCA_963513855.1 uncultured Hylemonella sp. | reverse complement strand
GGCTTTCAGCCGCCCGGGCGGCAAAGTTTTAAGGAATTGAACCATCGCTACTGAATTTCGTGATCGTCGCCAGCGCGAAGAGCGTAAGCACCGCCTGAACCGTGAAATCATGGCCCCAGAGGTCCGTATTTCCGGCCCTGAGAATGAACCTATGGGGGTGGTGAGTCTGGCAGAGGCCCTGCGTTTGGCAGGCGAGATGGATGTGGACCTCATTGAAACCGTGGCCACAGCAAATCCTCCCGTCTGCCGCCTGATGGACTACGGCAAGTTCAAGTTCCAGGAGCAGAAGAAGGCCGCCGAGGCGAAATCGAAGCAGAAGGTCATCGAGGTCAAGGAAATCAAGTTCCGGCCCGGTACCGACGATGGTGACTACAACATCAAGTTGCGCAATATCAAGCGCTTCTTGGAAGAAGGTGACAAGTGCAAGATTACCTTGCGCTTCCGTGGTCGAGAGATCACGCACCAGGAGATCGGCATGGCCATGCTGGACCGCATGCGCGCCGATCTGGCGGATCTGATCGTTGTCGAGCAGTATCCCAAGCTGGAAGGCCGGCAGATGATCATGATGATCGCGCCGGGCAAGAAAAAGGCCGGTGCCGCTCCTGCGGTTGCCAAGCCTGCCGCAGAAGCGGCACAGAGTTAAGTTTTTTCCTGCGGGTTGCAGAACCGGCGGGAAATGCCGGGAAGGCGAGAGCCTTCCCGAAACGCAGCGGGGTCAAACCCGCTGCTGTAGTGGTCGGTGTCAAAGCCGGTCACTCAAAAAGTGGCTCGGGGCCTACAAGGCTGGAAAAGGTTTCCAGACGCCTCACGAGCACAAGGTAATAGGAGCATTTAAATGCCCAAGATGAAGACCAAGAGCGCAGCGAAGAAACGCTTCCGCGTTCGTCCCGGTGGTACCGTCAAGCGCGGCCAAGCCTTCAAGCGTCACATTCTGACCAAGAAGACCACCAAGAACAAACGCCACCTGCGGGGTTCCACAGCTGTCCATGCGACCAATATGGGTCACATGGCACAGATGCTGCCCGGCCAAGGCATTTAATTAACGACGAACAAGGAGTAATCACATGCCTCGCGTCAAACGTGGTGTAACGGCTCGCGCCCGCCATAAAAAAGTTCTCGCCCTTGCCAAGGGCTTCCGCGGTCGCCGCGGTAACGTCTTCCGCATCGCCAAAGAAGCGGTGATGAAGGCTGGGCAATATGCCTACCGTGACCGTCGTACCAAGAAGCGTGTCTTCCGTCAGCTGTGGATTGCCCGTATCAACGCGGCAGCCCGTCAGTGCGGCATGACCTACAGCCAGTTCGCCAACGGCCTGAAGAAGGCCCAGATCGAGATCGATCGCAAGGTGCTGGCTGACATCGCTGTGCACGACATGACGGCTTTTGCCGGCATCGTGGAGAAAGTCAAGGCCAAGCTGGCTGCTTGATCTTCACGCCAGGAAGGCGGCCGCGAGGCCGGCCTTCCCTGCACAAGAAACAAGGGCTGGAGCTTGAACAAAGCTTTGGCCCTTTTTCATTGCGCCGGGCGATCCGGAGAGGGCAGCTAGCTTCTTGAAGCACGGCTGTCCTGTCCCGATCACTTTGCACCCAACGGACCCGAAAAAATGAACGAGTTGGACGCCATCGTCAACAGCGCACAGAGCGCCTTTGCCCAGGCCGTTACCCCGGCCGACCTGGAAAACGCCAAGGCGCGTTTCCTGGGCAAGACCGGCAGCATCACCGAGCTGATGAAGGGCATGGCCGCCCTCAGCGTGGAAGAGAAGAAGAGCCGTGGCGCCGCCATCAACGTGGCCAAGCAGGCCGTTGAAGCCGCGCTGAACGCCCGCCGCCAGGCCCTGGCCGACGCCGAGCTGAACAAGCAGCTGCAAGCCGAGGCACTGGACGTGTCCCTGCCCGGCCGCGCCCGCGGCACCGGCGGCCTGCACCCCGTGAGCCTGACCATGGAGCGCATCGAGGCCATCTTCGGCTCCATGGGTTTCGAAGTGGCCCAGGGCCCCGAGATCGAGGCCGACTGGTACAACTTCACCGCGCTCAACACGCCTGAAGACCATCCCGCACGCTCCATGCACGACACCTTCTATGTGGAAGGCGGCAGCGCCAAGGCGCCCAATCTGCTGCGCACGCACACCAGCCCGGTGCAGGTGCGCCACGCCCTGCAGCACGTGGCCGCGCACAAGGCCAAGACCGACAAGGGCGAGCCCATGCCCGAGATCCGTGTCATCGCCCCGGGCCGTACGTATCGCGTCGACAGCGACGCCACCCACTCGCCCATGTTCCACCAGTGCGAAGGCCTGTGGATCGGCGAGAACGTGAGCTTCAAGGACCTCAAGTACGTCTTCACCGAGTTCTGTCGCACCTTCTTCGAGAGTGACGACCTGGTGCTGCGTTTCCGCCCCAGCTTCTTCCCCTTCACCGAGCCCAGCGCCGAGATCGACATCCAGTTCCAGCAGGGCCCGCTGGCCGGCCGCTGGCTGGAAGTGGCCGGCTCTGGCCAGGTGCACCCGAACGTGGTGCGCAATATGGGCCTGGACCCCGAGAAATACATAGGCTTCGCCTTCGGCATGGGCATGGACCGTTTCACCATGCTGCGTTACGGCGTCAACGACCTGCGCCTGTTCTTCGACGGCGACCTGCGTTTCCTGAGCCAGTTCAAATAATCAGCCGAGAAAAAGAAGATGCAATTCCCCGAGTCCTGGCTGCGCGAATTCTGCAACCCGCCGCTCTCCACCCAGCAACTGGCCGACACGCTCACCATGGCCGGCCTGGAGGTGGAAGAACTGCGCCCCGTGGCCCCGCCTTTCACCCAGATCGTTGTTGGTGAAATCAAAGAGGCTGTGCAACACCCCAACGCCGACCGCCTGCGCGTGTGCCAGGTGGACGTGGGGCAGGGCAGTCTGCTCAACATCGTCTGCGGTGCGCCCAATGCACGCGTCGGCATCAAGGTCCCCTGTGCTTTAGTCGGTGCAGAACTCCCCCCCGGTGAAGACGGCAAGCCTTTCCTGATCAAGCTGGGCAAGCTGCGCGGCGTCGAGAGCCAGGGCATGCTGTGCTCGGCCCGCGAACTCAAACTGTCGGAAGACCACGGTGGCCTGCTCGAACTGGCGGCCGATGCGCCCATCGGCAAGAACATTCGTCAAGTGCTGAACCTCGACGACACGCTCTTCACCCTCAAGCTCACGCCCAATCTCGCGCACTGCCTCTCCGTCTACGGCGTGGCACGTGAAGTGGCCGCGCTGACCGGTGCGCAGCTCTTGACCCCGGCCATAACCCCCGTGGCGGCGAAGATCAAGGACGTGCAGCCCGTGAAGGTCAGCGCGCCTGACCTCTGCGGCCGTTTCTCCGGCCGCATCGTGCGCAACGTCAACACCCAGGCCGCCACCCCCCAGTGGATGGTGGACCGCCTGGCCCGCTGCGGCCAGCGCAGCGTGACCGCGCTGGTGGACATCTCCAACTACGTGATGTTCGAATACGGCCGCCCGAGCCACATCTTCGATCTGGACAAGATCCACGGCACGCTGGACGTGCGCTGGGGCCAGCCGGGCGAACAGCTCAAGCTGCTCAACGGCAACACCGTCACCGTGGACGCCGAAGTCGGCGTGATTGCCGACGACCAGGCCCTGGAGTCCCTGGCCGGCATCATGGGCGGTGACGCCACCGCCGTGTCGGACGACACCCAGAACGTCTATGTGGAAGCCGCCTTCTGGTGGCCGCGCTCCATCGCCGGCCGTTCGCGCCGCTACAACTTTGCCACCGACGCCGGCCACCGCTTTGAACGTGGTGTGGACCCGGTGCTGACGGTGGAGCACATCGAGCGCATCACCCAGCTCATCGTCGACATCTGCGGCACGCCGGCCACCGCCTGCGGCCCCATCGACGACCACCAGGTCAAGCTGCCCACGGCCCAGCCCGTCACGCTGCGCGTGGCCCGCGCGGCCAAGGTCATCGGCATGCCGCTCACGCAGGCGCAGTGCGCCGACGCACTCAAACGCCTGGGCCTGCCCCTGAGCGAAGGGCAGGGCACCATCACCGTCACGCCACCGCTCTACCGCTTCGACCTGCAGCTCGAAGAAGACCTCATCGAAGAAGTCGCGCGCCTGGTCGGCTACGAGCAGCTGCCCCACACCCCGCCGCTGGCGCCCGTGGTGCCCAAGAGCCGTCTGGAAGCGCAGCGCAGCCCCTATGCCGTGCGCCGCCAGCTGGCCGCCCTGGGTTATCAGGAAACCATCAACTACAGCTTTGTGGATGAACGCTGGGAGCATGAGCTGGCGGGCAACCCCAGCCCCATCAAGCTCATGAACCCCATCGCCAGCCAGATGGGCGTGATGCGCTCCTCCCTGCTGGGTTCGCTGCTGCAGGTGCTCAAGTTCAACTTGGACCGCAAGGCCGAACGCGTGCGCGTCTTCGAGCTGGGCCGTGTCTTCCTGCGTGATGGCAGCGTGCAAGACAGCCACACCAGCGTGGCCGGCTTTGCCCAGCCCATGCGTGTGGCGGGCCTGGCGGCCGGCGGCGTGGATACGCTGCAGTGGGGCACCAAGGAACGCGCCGTGGACTTCTTTGACGTCAAGGCCGATGTGGAAGCCCTGCTGGCTCCGCGCCAGCCCGTTTTTGAAGCGGCAGAACACCCGGCCATGCACCCCGGCCGCTGCGCTCGTGTGCTGCTGGACGGCCAAGCCATCGGCTTCGTCGGCGAGCTGCACCCGCGCTGGCGCCAGGGCTACGAGCTGGCCCAGACCCCCGTGCTCTTCGAGCTGGCGCTCGACGCCGTGCTGGCCCGCGAAGTGCCGGCCTTGAAGAGCATGAGCAAGTTCCAGGCGGTGGAGCGTGACCTGGCCGTCATCGTGGCCGAGAAGGTGAGCCACGCCGCCCTCATGCAGGCCATAGGTGCGGCAGCGCACCAGGGCCTGTTGCGAAATGCGGTATTGTTCGACGTCTACCGCGCCAAGCCCGGCCAGCCTGCGGGCGGCCTGGCAGAAGGCGAGAAGAGTCTGGCGGTGCGCCTCACGCTCAACAGCGACGAGGCCACCCTCACGGAAGAGCAGAATGAAAGCGTCGT
>CAUPRZ010000204.1:0-5071 GCA_963513855.1 uncultured Hylemonella sp. | reverse complement strand
GATCGCGCTGGAAACGGCCGCACGCCTGAAGGAACGCATCAGCCAGCTCGTGCTCGTGGGCACGGCCTACCCCATGAAGGTTTCCCAGCCCCTGCTCGACGCCTCGCTGAACGAACCGGAGAAGGCCCTGAAGATGATCAATGTCTTCATGCGCAGCACCCTGGCCGCCCCGCCCTCCACCCTGGGCCCGGGCACCTGGGTCTACGGCGCCAGCCTGGCCCTGGGCCGGCGCGTGCTGCGTAGCAACCCTAAGGTCAACGTCTTCCACCGCGGCTTCACGGCCTGTGACCGTTATGCCAACGGTGAGCAGGCCATCGCCGCCATCACCTGCCCGGTGCTTTTCCTGCTGGGTCAGATGGACCAGATGACGCAGGTGAAGGCCGCACAGGACCTGATCACCCTGGCCAAGGAAAGCGGCAAGACTGTAGAGGTGCTCAGCCTGCCCGTCGGTCACCACCAGATGAGCGAAACCCCGGACGAGACACTGGCCGCGATCCGGGGTTTTCTGGGAAAAACAAGGACCGCTCAGAAACCGTAGCGCCCCCACAGGAAGACGATGTTGCCATTGCCCTTGCCGCCAGGCAGGAAAGTGGCGTTGACCGATGCGCGGCCATAGCTGATCGAGGCGATGGGCAGGATGCCTGGGAGGGGCATGTAGTTGTTGACGTCGTCGCGCGCGGTCACCAGCACGGTGTAGCCCAGGCCGGCGTGCAGGCCCTGCTGCGCCCCCCAGATCCACTGGTAGCCATAACCCACGATGGGCTGCGGCTTGCTGTGCGAGTCCAGGAACACCATGCCGTACCAGCCCTGCCAATTGCCGTCGGCGTCGTAGCGGCTGCGGCCATAGCCCAGGCCCCAGGAGTCCTCGCGGTAGCTGTCGATCTTTTCCTGCGTGTAGGCGTAGCGCATATGGTGGGCCCGAAAAGGCAGATAGACCTCTTCCCGTCCCTCGCTCCAGGTCTGGCTCAGTTCCCGACACAGCCGGTCCGACCAGTCATCCCCCGGATCGCAGGCTGCCCGTGCCGGCAAGGCCAGCGACAAGCACAACACCACAACAGACAGAATGAAACGCAAACGAACTCCTATGGCTACAGGGGCCACCGTAACACAGGAGAGCGTGCAGACAGTCCCGGCTGTCTGGTTGAGACCGAACTTTACTTGCCGGCCAGCAGACGCGCCATGGCCTGGTCGACATCAGCCTTGAGCGGGCTGTGGGAATAGGCCTTGCTGAATCAGAAACCGACGCGGCCCCAGAGAAAGATCACGTTGCCATAACCCGTCCCACCCGGGACGAAGGTTGCATTGAGCGAGGCCCGGCCATAGTTGATGGAGGCAATTGGCAACAGTCCTGGAATGGGCGTGTAGCTGTGGTAGTCGGCGCGCGCTGTCAGAACCACGCTATAGCCCAGGCCGGCGTGCCAGCCCTGCCGGGGCCCCCAGATCCACTGATGGGCATAGCCCACGGCAGGCTGCAGATTGCTCTTCGAATCAAGAAACAGCATCCCATACCAGGCATTCCAGTCGCCCGCTGCATCGTAACGGCTGCGCCCATAACCGAGTCCCCAGGTCGCCTCACGCAAACTGTTGATGGTTTTTTCACTGTAGGCGTAAGGCAGATGGATGGCCCGGAAAGGCAGATAAAGATCATCCTGCCCTTGGGTCCACGTGTCGGACAACTGGCGGCATACCCCTTGCATCCATGCATTGCCCACATCGCAGTCCGCCCGGGCCGGTGCAGCCGGTGCCAGCCCGAGGATCAGCAGCGGCACTTGCAGAACAGCGCCGGAGATGCGGAGACGCAAGCTTATTTACCTGCCAGCAGACGCACCATGGCCTGGTCGGCATCGGTCTTGAGCAGGCTGTTGGGGTAGGTCTTGCTGAACTCGGTGAAGGCGGCCTGCGCCTGCTCCTTCTGCTCGGCCTCGACCAGGGCCATGGCCTTCTGAAAGGCTGTGAGTTCGTCGGCATCGATGGACTGGGGTTTGGCCTCGCCTTTCCAGTAGACGTCACTGGCCTCGACCGCCGAACCGCGCACACCACCCACGGCCGTGGTCGTGCCCAGCTTCTTCTGCGGGGTCAGCTGCTCGATTTTCATGCGCAGTCTTTCCCAGAAGCCGGAAGAGGAATCCACCTGGCCAGCGCTCTGGGCGTGGACAGCAGAAACAGCAAAGACAAACAGAAGGGTGATCAGTTTTTTCATGGCGAGGCTCCGGATCGGCAAGGCGCAGCGATCATCACTTCCGAGTATCGGGAACGGCGGACTGAAATCAAGCCCGCCGGCGATACGCCGACGCCCGTTTGTCTATTTTTTCGCACGTGCGGCGGGCGTTGTGGGGGCGGCAGCTGGACGGGCCCGGGTGGGCGTCGACGAAAGCGTGTTCATGAGCTCCAGGCCCAGGGCCTTGTACTTGGTGGCCATGGCCGGGTCCACCTTCTGCGCCTGGGCAAAGGCATCTTTGGCCTTGTCCGCGTTCTTGCCGGCCTTGTAGGCCTGGGCCAGGTTGATCAGGACCTCAGCGTCCCTGGGATCGGCCTTGGCGGCATCGGCGTAGAACTTCTGGGCCTCGGCGTACTGGCTGTCGAGCATGTGCAGATTGCCCAGGTTGTTGAGCGCCGCCGCGTTGCGCGGCTGGCCTTCGACCACCTTGCGGAAATACTTGCGCGACTCGGCACGGTCCCCCTGACGCGCCAGGATGATGCCCACCTGCAGGTGCGCCTCCATATCGGTCGGGTTCTTCTGGATGGCCTGTAGATGATGGCGCGTCAGGGTCTGCGAGCTGATCTTGAGCACCGAGAGCAGGTCGCCGGGAAACTGGCGCTCGATCGCCTCGCGTGTGACCTGCGGGGCACGCCAGGGATCGTCGGGCAGGCCAGCGGGTTTGAACTTCTCCCAGGCGGGATGCACGTCGAAGATGGCAAAGCCCTCTTTGCCCTTCTCGCGGTAGTAGGTGGCGGCGCCGGTCTCCCAGGCCTTGATGAAGGACTTGCCCACCAGGGTCACCTCCACCGGGATCCAGAGCATGCCCTCGTGCGCCACGTACATATTGTCCATGGTGTAGCCGTCGGCCGTGGCTTCCACGCCGGTGGCCAGCATCATGAGCATATGGCCGGGCACCAGCAGCTTGCGGGTGGGAATGCCCAGGCTCTCCAGCGCCGCCGCGTACAGGGCCACGAGGTCGTCGCAGTCGCCCGAGCGGCGCTGCAGGGTCTCGCGCGGATACTGGATGTAGTCCACGTAGTCGACCTTGTTGGACGTGACCTGGTAGGGGTTGGTCGGGTCCTGCACATAGGTCACCCCCATGGCGCCCAGGGTGTCGAACAGGGCCGCGGCTAGCTGGGTCGGCTCCTTGTTGGCGCCGAACTCGGACGCCACCGAGCGCGAGAAGTTGATGAGCAGGGGATCCTTGGGTGTGATGAAGGCGGCGTAACGCTCGCGCTCGTCCCAGCTCATGCGGTGCTTGTCGTAGATGTTGAGCGTGCGGATCTGGCTGTAGACCTTGGCCTGACCGTTCTCGAAATAGCTGGCCTCGATCTTGGCCTGCACCTGCGTGTCTTCGGTCAGGGTGAGGATGTTGTTGTTGAACACGGCCTTGAGCGGGACTTCGCGGCTGGCGCCGGGCTCCAGCGCCGGGATGCGCTGCTCGGTCGGGAAGTCCATAAAGTTGTTGAGCACGAAACTGACCTTGAGGTCGTTCATGGTCGCGCGTGTGTTGTTCGTGAGCTTGATGGTGCCCACACCGTCTTTCTCGTAGACCTTGTAGCTGTTGGAGAAGACGTTGTGCAGCTGCGTGGCGTCGATGTCCAGCGGCGCACGGTTGTCGGCCTGGGTGCTGGCCGACACGGCCTGCTTCTCCGACTCCACCCCGTCCACGCTGAGCGCGGCAAGGTAAAGGGTGTAAGCCGTGCCGGAGTTGAGGTTGTCGCGCTGGAACTCGGGCGTGGTCGTTTCAGCCAGCTTGTTGTACTTGTCGCCGTCCTTGGTGTAGACCACATAGCCCGTGACCAGCTTGGCGTCCTGGGCCTTCCAGCTGATGCGCAGGCGCGAAGTGGTGACCTCGGCCTTGACGTCCTCCAGCGCAGACGGGGTGTACTTGAGCGCGCTGCCGCTCACGGCGCCGCTGGCCGGGCCTTCCCGGCCCTCGCCCGTGGCAGCCGCCACGCGGTAGTGGAAGTTGACACCGGGTTTGAGGCCAGCATCGACATGGCTCGCGTTCTTGCTGCTGGCGATGGGCAGCCAAGGGCCGGCCTCGCTCTCGGCGCGGTAGATCTTGTACTGCTGCACATAGGCCTGGGGGGAAGCCGCCCAGCGCAGTTCCACACCGTGCACGGCCGGCTGGGCGACAAGCTGCTGCGGGGCGTTGGGCCGGTACTGGGTGCTGAAGAGCTGGACCCGCGCCTCACCACGCTCGGCGATGAAAAAGCTGCTCGCATCACGTGCCGCGATGGCCTCGGCCTGGGCCAGCTCACCCGCGCCATTGCCCGCCGTGCCGAAGGCACGCAACAGGCGCCCCTCATGGCTGTAGACCCGCACCCGGTCAGGTGAGAGCACAAACAGCTCCTCCTGCGTCACCAGCAGGGCCTGGGGTTCACGCAGACGCTCGTCCTCGCGCGCCGGGTCGTTGCCAAACTCGCGCAAGGGCTCGCCCGCGGCCGAGTAGACCGTCACGCTCCCGCGGCTACTGTCGAGCACAAAAAGCTGGTCCTTTTCGTCCAGGGCCAGGGCCGTGGGCCGACCCAGCTTTTCCTTCAGACCCCGGTCGATGAGCTTGAAGAAGACGCCGTCAGCGCTGAAACCCTGGATACGGCCATTGCCGCTGTCGGCCACATAGAGGCTGCCGTCGCTGGCGATCACAAAATCATTGGGGCTGTCGAACTGGCCGTTGCGGCGGCCGCTGCTGCCCACGCTCAGCACCGTGGCACCCGCGGCGTCGAGCTTGTGCAGTTTCGCGTTGTCGCGCTCGAGCACCCACAGGGCACCCGTCTTGTCATGGGCCAGCGCCGTGGGGCGTATGCCCTTGAGCGGCATCTCGGTGGTCTTGCCGCCCTGATGGCGCAGCAGCCCGTCCTTGTC
>CAUPRZ010000203.1:0-5085 GCA_963513855.1 uncultured Hylemonella sp. | reverse complement strand
CTTGATGTCCTTCTGCTCGCCAATGACGGTCTGGAAACCGCCCTTGGTGAACTCGGACAGCGGCGAGGTGGCGTCCTTGTTGCGCAGCAGGGACTTGGGCGTCATGATGATCAGCGGCTTGCGCAGATCACGGATCTGCTGGCGACGCAGCACGTGGAAGATCTGGCTGGCCGTCGTGGGCTGCACCACCTGCATATTGGTGTCGGCCGACAGCTGCATGAAACGTTCCAGACGGGCCGAGCTGTGCTCAGGGCCCTGGCCTTCGTAGCCGTGGGGCAGCATCAGCGTGATGCCGTTGACACGGCCCCACTTCACTTCACCCGAAGCGATGAACTGGTCGATCACCACCTGGGCGCCGTTGGCGAAATCGCCGAACTGGGCTTCCCAGATCACCAGGGTGTTGGGGTCGTTGGACGCGTAGCCGTATTCGAAGCCCAGCACCGCCTCTTCGGACAGGATGGAGTCGATCACGGAAAAAGGCGCCTGGCCTTCGCTCACGTTCTCCAGCGGCACATAACTGCCCGTGTCCCACTTTTCGCGGTTCTGGTCATGGATAACGGCGTGGCGGTGCGTGAAGGTACCGCGGCCGCAGTCTTCGCCCGACAGGCGCACCGGGTAGCCGCTGGCCACGAGCGATGCAAAAGCCATGTGCTCGCCCATGCCCCAGTCCACCGGAATTTCGCCCCGGCCCATGGCGGCGCGGTCGTCATAGACCTTCTTCACCAGCTGGTGCGGCGTGACCGTCGCGGGGATGGTGGTGATCTTCTCGGCCAGGCGCTTCCACTCGGTCAGCGGGATGGCGGTCTCGGCGGCGTCCGTCCACTTCTTGTTCAGGAAGGGCGACCAGTCCACCGCAAACTTGCTCTTGAAGTTGGTCAGCACCGGGTCCACCGTGTGGCGGCCGGCGTCCATGGCGGCACGGTAGGCCTTGACCATCTCGTCCGGGCCCGTGGCCGTCAGCACACCCTGGGTGGCCAGCTTGTCACCGTAGAGCTTGCGCGTGCCGGGGTGAGCGGCGATCTTCTTGTACATCAGCGGCTGGGTCAGGCTGGGCGTGTCCTGCTCGTTGTGGCCCAGCTTGCGGAAGCAGGTGATGTCCACCACCACGTCCTGGCGGAACTCCATGCGGAACTCCAGCGCCAGCTGGGTGGCCAGCACCACGGCTTCGGGGTCGTCGCCGTTGACGTGCAGCACCGGCGCCTCGACCATCTTGACGATGTCGGTGCAATACACGGTGGAGCGCATGTCGCGCGGGTCGGAGGTGGTGAAACCGATCTGGTTGTTGATGATGATGTGTACCGTGCCGCCCGTGGAATAACCACGGGTCTGGGCCAGCGCCAGGGTTTCCTGGTTCACACCCTGGCCGCCGAAAGCGGCGTCGCCGTGCACCAGCACCGGCAGCACCTGGCTGCCCCTGGGGTCACCGCGGCGGTCCATGCGGGCACGCACCGAACCCTCCACCACCGGGTTCACGATTTCCAGGTGCGAAGGATTGAAGGCCAAGGTCAGGTGCACCGGGCCGCCAGGGGTGGTGACGTCGGAGCTGAAGCCCTGGTGGTATTTCACGTCACCGGCCGGCAGTTCTTCGGGGGCGGTGTGGTCGAACTCGGCGAACAGGTCCGCGGGCATCTTGCCCATGGAGTTCACCAGCACGTTCAGGCGGCCGCGGTGGGCCATGCCGATCACGATCTCCTGCACGCCCTTGGCACCAGCGAGCTGGATCAGCTCGTCCATGGCCGCAATAAAGCTCTCGCCGCCTTCGAGCGAGAAACGCTTCTGGCCGACGTACTTGGTATGCAGGAAACGCTCCAGACCCTCGGCCGCGGTCAGGCGGTCCAGGATCTGCTTTTTCTTTTCAGCGCCGTAATTCGGCTTGCTGCGGATGCTTTCCAGCTTCTGCTGCCACCAGCGCTTCTGCGTCTGGTCGGTGGTGTGCATGAACTCGGGGCCGATGGTGCCGCAATAGGTCTCGCGCAGCGCGTTGAACAGCTCGCGCAGCGACATGGTCTCGCCGGGGAAGAAGGTGTTGCTGGTGTTGAACACCGTTTCCATGTCGGCGTCCTTGAAGCCGTAGAAAGACGGCTCAAGTTCGGGAATGGCGGGGCGCTCGGTGCGCTTGAGCGGATCCAGGTCGGCCCAGCGCTGGCCCACATTGCGGTAGGCGGCAATCAGCTGCTGCACCGCGGTGCGCTTGCGGCCCATCTCGGAGTCGGCGCCCGTGGCCATGACCACCTGGGTCACGCCGGCCTTGGCACGCTCGGCAAAGGCATTCACAACGGGCAGGTGGGGGACGTCTTTGGCGTTTGTACCGTCAACCGCAGGCACGTTCTGCAGGGCATCGAAGTAGTCGCGCCAGTTGTCGGGAACGCTGCCGGGGTTGGCGAGGTAGTTCTCGTACATCTCTTCGACGTACGGAGCATTGCCCCCGAACAGATAGGTGTTGTCGCCGTACGTCTGATAGACGGATGCGGACTTGGAACCCTGAGATTGGGATTCGCTCATATTGCGCTGACCTCCGTTTCCCTGAAGGAAACTTTGACTGGTTGGAAAAACCTTCCGCGGCACGGCTGGACCGGTTGGCGGATGCGACTGTGGCAGGAAGGGCCTAAGTACGGGGGCGATTGTGCCACTGAATTGGATCCAGCGCCATGTGACTTATGAGTCCGAACACTGAATCTTATGATTTGGCCGTGCCGGCCAGCAGCTCCCGCACCTGCTGCAGGGCGGTCGGGTCGTCCAGCGTGGTCAGGTCGCCCGGGTCCCGCCCCTCGGCCACGGCCTGCAGGGCCCGGCGCAGCAGCTTGCCGCTGCGTGTCTTGGGCAACAGGTTGACGAAAAACACCCGTGAAGGCCGGGCCACCGCGCCCAACTGGCTGTCCACCACCTTCATCACCTCGCCTTCGAGCTTGAGGCGGGCGTTGGCATCGCCTAGCGCGCTGGCGTCGCGGGCCACCGCAAAGGCCATGGCCACCTGGCCCTTGAGTGAATCCGCCACACCCACCACGGCCACCTCGGCAATATTGGGATGCCCGGCAATGCACTCCTCGATCTCGCGTGTGCCCAGGCGGTGGCCGGCCACATTGATCACGTCGTCGGTGCGGCCCAGGATAAAGAAGTAGCCGTCCTTGTCGCGTATGCCCCAGTCAAAGGTGTTGTAGACCAGCTTGCCAGGGATGCTCTTCCAATAGGTGTTGACGAAGCGCGTGTCGTCTCGCCACACGGTCTGCATGCAGCCCGGCGGCAGCGGGCCTTCGATGGCCACCACACCCTTCTGGTCCGGCCCCACCAGTTCCTCGCCCGTGCTCTCGCTGATGAGCTTCACGTCAAAGCCGTACATGGGCACCCCCGGGCTGCCGAACTTGCTGGGCGCACGTTCCACGCCGTTGGCGATGGTCAGGATGGGCCAACCGGTTTCGGTCTGCCAGTAGTTGTCGATGATGGGCACGCCCAGACCCTGGCTGATCCACTGCGCCGTGGGTTCGTCCAGCGGTTCACCGGCCAGGTAGAGCGCCTTGAGGCTGGAAATATCGTACTTCTTGAGGAAAGCCGGGTCCTGCTTCTTCAGCACACGCACCGCCGTGGGCGCCGAGAACATGCGTGTCACCTTGTACTTCTCCACCAGCTGCCACCAGATGCCCGCATCGGGCCGGATGGGCAGGCCCTCGTACATGATCGTCGCCATGCCCGCGATCAGCGGGCCGTAGACGATGTAGCTGTGCCCCACGACCCAACCGATGTCGCTGGTGGAAAAGTAGGTCTCGCCCGGCTGGCCCTCAAAGATGTATTTCATGCTCGCCGCCAGGGCCACGGCGTAACCGCCCGTGTCGCGCTGCACGCCCTTCGGCTTGCCCGTAGTACCCGATGTGTAGAGAGTGTAGCTGATATGCGTGGCGTCCACCCAGACGCAGGGCACCACCGTGTTCAGGTGCTGCTCACGCAGTTGGCCCCACAGCTGGTCGCGCCCGGCTGTCAGTTCCATGGGCACCAGCCCGCGGTCCACCAGCAGCACAGAAGTCGGCTTGTGCCTGGACAGGCGGATCGCCTCGTCCAACAGCGGCTTGTAGGCCACCACCTTGCCGCCACGTGACCCTGCGTCGGCGCTCACGATGAGCTTGGGTTCCGCGTCCTCGATGCGCGTGGCCAGCGAGCCCGAGGCGAAGCCGCCGAACACCACCGAGTGGATGGCGCCGATGCGCGCACAGGCCAGCATGGCAAAAGCGGCCTCGGCAATCATGGGCATATAGATCAGCACCCGGTCCCCCTGCCCCACCCCCAGGCCCTGCAGCACCGCCGCCATACGCTGCACCTCGGCGTGCAGTTCGGCAAAGCTCCAGGTCTTTTCCTGGCCGGTCTCGGTGCTCACATAGATCAACGCCGCCTGGTCCGCCCGGTCTTTCAGATGCCGGTCCACCGCGTTGTGGCAGAGGTTGGTGGTGCCCCCCACATACCAGCGCGCAAAGGGCGGCTTGCTGTAGTCGCAGATCTGCCGGGATGGGGTCTGCCACTCGATCAGCTGCGCCTGCTCGGCCCAGAAGGCCTCACGCTCGGTGATGGAACGGCGATGGAACTCGGCGTAAGCACTCATCCAGACTCTCCTCGGGTCGTTTTTATGGAACTGAATTCATAATTATGAGTATCGATCTTGCGGCAAACTGACGCAGGCAGGCAAGTTCTGAGCTGAAAAATGATCTAAATCAAGCTTATCCGCGGCCTACCGCACGCCAGGCCCGCGGCGGCCAGCGCCGCCAGAGCCAGACCACCAGCAGGCCAAAAGCCGTGTAGGCCAGCACAAAAACCCAGGGCGGCGCGTTGTAGTACAGCCAGTGCTGCACCCAGTGTTCGATGAAGCTGGTCTCGTAACCCCCCAGGCTGGCCTGACGGCGCAGCCAGTTCTCCAGCACGGTCAGCGGGCAGTCCCGCCACAGCCAGGCCTGGGCCACCACAACGGTTATGGCGCCCAGATGGGCCCAGCGCAGCAGCGGCGCGCGCACCCAGCGCCAGCCAGCCGGGCCACCCAGCAGCACGGCCAAGGCCACGCCCAGCACAAACAGCACCACCGCGAAATGCAGGGACAGCACGGCGTCG
>CAUPRZ010000202.1:0-5085 GCA_963513855.1 uncultured Hylemonella sp. | reverse complement strand
CGCGAGGATCTGCGGACCCGCCTGGGCTGGGGCCATGTCTATGGCCTGCAGGTGCTCAGCGAGGCCGAACGCCGGGCCGTGCTGCGCCAGGCCGCTGATGCACGGGGCATCTTCCTGGGCGACGAGGTCATGGATTTCATGCTGACCCGCTTCAGCCGTGACCTGGGCAGCCTCATGCAGTTGCTGGATCATCTGGATGGCTACGCCCTGCAGACCCAGCGCGCCATCACCATTCCCCTGGTGAAGGCCATGCTTCAAGACATATGATAGAAAAAAAGAAAATCGCGCTGTTTGACCTCGATCACACGCTGCTGCCCATCGATTCAGACTACTCCTGGGGGCAGTTCACCATCACCCTGGGTTGGACCGACCCGGTGGACTTCGCGCGCCGCAACGACGAGTTTTATGCCCATTACCAGGCCGGGACACTGGATGTGCACGACTATGTGCGTTTTGCCACCGAGGCCGTGCGTTTACGCGGCCCGCAGCAGGCGCAGGCGGCGCACCAGCGTTTTATGGACGACATCATCGAACCTGCGATCCGCCCGCAGGCGCTGGAACTGGTGCGCAGCCACCAGCAACCCGGTGACGAAGTGCTCATCATCACGGCCACCAACGAGTTCGTCACCCGCCCCATTGCCGAGCGCTTGGGCGTCGAGCAACTGATCGCGGTGGAGCTGATGCGCGACAATGGGGGCTGGATCACCGGCGAGATCCGCGGCACACCGTCCTTCCGCGAGGGCAAGGTGCGGCGTTTCCAGGACTGGCTGGCCGAGCGTGGCCTGGCACGCGAACAGGTCGACGTGACCTTTTATACCGATTCGACCAATGATCTGCCCCTGATGGACAATGCGGACCATCCGGTGGCGACCAACCCCGACGACCGCCTGCGCGCCCTGGCTCGGGAGCGTGGCTGGCGGATTCTGGACCTTTTCAGTCAGTGAAGGACAGCGCGTAGCCCTGTCTCTGAATACACAAGCAATGATCAAGAAAATCATCGACAAGCTGCTCGGCAAGCGCAGCACCCTGCCGGCCCTGGGCAAGCGCCGCGAAATCGCTGCGGCCGAGCATGGCATCGACCTCTCCCTGGTGGACAAGCGCGCCATCGACGTGGTGCAGACCCTGCAGGACGCCGGCTACGAGGCCTACATCGTGGGTGGCGCCGTGCGCGACCTGCTGCTGGGCCTGCGGCCCAAGGATTTCGATGTGGCCACCGACGCCACGCCCGAGCAGGTCAAGGGCCTGTTCCGCCGCGCCTTCATCATCGGCCGGCGTTTCCGCATCGTGCACGTGGTCTACGGCCGCGGACGTGAACACGAAGTGATCGAGGTCTCCACCTTCCGCGCCCAGATGGACAACGCCGCCGCCGAGCAGGTTGCCGGCAACGAGCGCACCAGCAAGAGCGAACTCGCCGGCATGAAACACGCCGTCGACTCCAGTGGTCGTGTGCTGCGCGACAACGTCTGGGGGCCGCAGGACGAGGACGCCGCACGGCGCGACTTCACCATCAACGCCATGTACTACGACCCGGAGACGCAGGTCGTGGTCGATTACCACGGCGGCATCCAGGACGCAAAAAAGCGCGTGTTGCGCATGATCGGCGACCCGGCCACGCGTTACCGCGAAGACCCGGTGCGCATCATCCGCGCCGTACGGTTTGCCGCCAAGCTCAGTGCGGTGGGCTTCAAGTTCGAGGCCAAGACCGCCAAGCCGCTCAAGGAGATGCGGGACCTGCTGGCCGACGTGCCGCAGAGCCGACTCTTTGACGAGATGCTCAAGCTGCTGCAGACCGGCCATGCCATGGCCACGGTGGAGCAGCTCAAAAAGCTGGGCCTGGCGCGCGGCATCTATCCCCTGCTGGACCTGGTGGTCGAGCGCGCGGCCGAACCCTTTGTGAAGGCGGCGCTGGAAGATACCGATCGCCGTGTTGGTGAAGACAAGCCCGTGGCGCCCAGTTTCCTGCTGGCCTGCGTGCTGTGGTCCGACGTGCGTGACGGCTGGGCCCAGCGTATTAAACAACGCCAGCATGCACACCCGGCCCTGCAGGACGCGATTGACGACGTCTTCAACGCCCGCATCGGTGATGTCTCGGGCCGCGGCAAGCTGGCCGCCGACATGCGCGAGATCTGGATGATGCAGCCGCGCTTCGACAAACGTGTGGGCAGCGCGCCTTATGGACTGGCCGAGCAGCCGCGTTTTCGCGCCGGTTTCGACTTCATGCGACTGCGCGCTGACATCGGCGAGGTCGATGTGGTGCTGGCTGACTGGTGGCAGGAGTTCAGCACCGGTGACGACAACCTGCGCCAGGACCTCATGGATCAGGCCCGTGATGAGCTGGCGCGCCAGCGCGCCAAGGCGCCGCGTCCGGCCCGCAGCAGCACAGAGCGGGCGCCTGCGCCTGGACCTGCACGCGACGAGGAGGTCGAAGCGGTCGCCGAGGACGGCAGCGCACCGAAAAAGCGCCGCCGTCGTCGCCGCTCCGGCGCGAAAAAATCCGGCGACGGCGGTGCACCGGACACGCAGGATTGAACATGACGGTGCCCGGGGAGGTGACGGCCTACGTCGCGCTGGGCGCCAATCTGGGCGACGCGCAGGCTGCCGTGCGCCAGGCCCTGCGCGATCTGGACGGCCTGCCGCAAACGCGCTGCCTGCGCGCCTCTTCCCTCTACCGCAGCGCGCCGGTCGATTCCTCGGGGCCGGACTACATCAATGCTGTGGCGGAACTGCGGACCAGCCTGTCCGCCCATGCCCTGCTGGCCGAGCTGCAGCGTCTGGAGCTGCTGGCTGGCCGCGAGCGCCCCTGGTTCAACGCACCGCGCACCCTGGACCTGGATGTGCTGCTTTATGGCGAACTGCAGCTGGACGATCCGGTACTGACCCTGCCCCATCCGCGCATGCTGGAGCGTGCCTTTGTGCTGCTGCCCCTGGCCGAAATTGCGCCAGAGCTGGTCAGTGCGCAGCAGCTGATCCGAGTGAAAACGCAGCAGATTGCACGCCTGGCGGGCGCCTGAACAGGCCCTAGAATGAATCGTATCGTCATCAGGGCATCTCCATGAATTTGAAGAACATGCACGTCGCCACCAAGCTCTGGCTGAGCGTGGCCGTGATCATCGCGTCGCTGACCTTGCTGATCGCATTTTCCGGTACTCGTTCGGCGCGTTTGCAGGCCGAGAGCGAGGTGATGCTGCGGGCCATCAACAGCCGGGTCAATGCGGCCAGTGTCTGGGCCGGCTTGACCGAGGCGAATGCAGCGCGCACCGTGGCCATGGTCCTGACCTTCGACCCGGGCGTCGAGGCACGTATGGCCGAGGACATCAAGGCCACCATGGGGCGCATCTCGCTGGTTCAGCAGGCCATTGAATCCGCCGATCTCGACGCCCAGGAGAAGGCCCAGGTGCAGAAGATCGCCACTCAGCGCCAGGTCGTGGTGGAGCAGAGCAACCAGGCCCAGCGGCTCAAGGGCAGCGGTGACAGCGAGGGGGCGCAGAAGATCATCAACGAACAGTTCAGCCCGGCGGTCCAGGCCTATGTGGGTGCCTTGCGCGAACTGGTGCAACTTGAGGAGCGTGTGCAGGAGCGCTACAACGACGAGTTGCGCGAGGCACGGGGTCTCACGATCAAGATCGCCGGCGCCGCCGTTATCGTCATCTTGGGTGGCATTCTGGCCGGGGCGGCCGTTCTGATCCGCTCCATCCGCGAGCCCTTGCAGGATGCCAACGACCTGGCGGCGCGTATTGCCGAAGGCGATCTGAGCGCTCGTATCGACACCTCACGCGGTGATGAATTCGGCGACCTGATGAAGTCACTGGCGCGCATGAACGAATCCCTGGCCCGCATGGTGCAGCAGGTGCGCCAGAGCACCGACAGCATCGCCATCGCCAGCGCCGAGATCGCCACCGGCAACCACGACCTCTCGGTGCGTACCGAACAGACCTCCAGCGATCTGCAGTCCACGGCATCGGCCATGGAAGAGCTGACCAGCACGGTGTCCCACAGTGCTGGCAATGCGCGCCAGGCCTCGCAGCTGGCCACCAGCGCCTCCACCGTGGCGCAAAAGGGCGGCACCGTGGTGCAGGAAGTGGTCTCCACCATGAACGAGATCAACGCGAGCAGCAAGAAGATCGCAGACATCATCGGCGTGATCGACGGCATCGCCTTCCAGACCAATATCCTCGCGCTGAATGCGGCGGTGGAAGCGGCACGGGCCGGCGAGCAGGGTCGCGGTTTTGCCGTGGTGGCGAGCGAGGTGCGCAGCCTGGCCGGGCGCAGCGCCGAGGCGGCCAAGGAGATCAAGGCCCTGATCAACACCTCGGTGCTGAAGGTGGATTCCGGCGCCAAGCTGGTCGGCCAGGCGGGCGAAACCATGAACGAGATCGTGCAGTCGGTGCGTCGCGTGGCCGATGTGATCGGTGAAATCACTTCGGCTGCCGGCGAGCAGAGCACGGGCATCGCCCAGGTCAACACCTCCATCGCCAACCTCGACCAGATGACGCAGCAGAACGCGGCCCTGGTGGAGCAGAGCGCCGCGGCGGCGCAAAGCATGCGCGAGCAGGCGGACCAGCTGGCCCAGACGGTGGCGGTCTTCAAGGTGACCGGGCATGCGGTGGCACCGCGTCCGGTAGTCGCCCCGCGCATGCAGGCGCCAGCGCAGGCGACGCGCTCTCCCAGCAAGGCAGCTGTGGCCAAGCCGGCAGCGCCCAAGCCAGCTGCTGTGGCCTTGCCACCGGCCCAAGCAGCCCGCACGGCGGGAGACGATGTGGACTGGGAAAGCTTCTGAGCGCGACGAGAAATCTCGTCACGTCAAAAGGGCCTGCTGAGCAGGCCCTTTTCCATGCTCACTCCACTTCGGCGATGAGCTCGATCTCCACGCAGGCACCCAGGGGGATCTGCGCCACGCCAAAGGCGCTGCGTGTATGGGTACCCTTATCGCCAAACACCTCGACCAGCAATTCGCTGGCGCCATTGGTCACCAGATGCTGCTCGATGTAGTCGGGGGTGGAGTTGACGAGTGACATCACCTTGACGATGCGTTTGACGCGGCTGAGGTCGCCCACGGCAGCCTGCAGCGTGCCCATGAGGTCGATG
>CAUPRZ010000201.1:0-5104 GCA_963513855.1 uncultured Hylemonella sp. | reverse complement strand
TGGAATATGGCGCCAGGTGGACGCCGCCCGTACGGCCCGGCGTACAGGCCGGCGTGCGGAGCAGGGACGGCGCCCGCGAGCGCCTGAAATTGCTGTCTATTGTAAGACCCGGGCCGGCCCCCGGCAGCCGGCCCGGCCCGCTCAGTCGAAACGGTAGCTGGCGCTCACCGTCTGCCCTACGCGCAGCACATGGTCCACACCTGCGGTGACGATGCTGTTCATGCCGAAAGTCAGGGCCCCGTTGACGCGCGCGTCCTGGCGGTAGGTCTGCAGGGTGTCGTTCACCTCGGGGCTGCTCTTGGCCGTATCCGGATCGATGTTGGGGATGGGACAACGCGGACAGGGCTTGACCGGCGTGAGCACAGCCTGGCCCTCGGCCGTGGCGATCTGCAGCGGGCCCACACGGTCCTCGTCGTGGGCTTCCAGGCCTTCGAGCACGATATTCGGCCGGAAACGCCGGATGTCCACGGGTCCGTGGCCCTGGGCCTGGAGCCGCTCGTTCAGCCCCTCGAGTGCGGACTGGCCCAGCACCAGCACGGGGTAGCCGTCGCTGAACTGGTTGGGCGCTTCCACGCCACCGGTCCACTGCAGGCTGGAGAGGCGCCGGTGCTCGGGATCGAAACGCACCAGGCGATATTTGGGCGCATCGGCACGCGGCAAGCCCTGCGCATTGAGCCCCAGGAAATCGGTGAACCACTGGGCCGCGATGTCGCCCATATCGTAGGCTGGCACCACATCGTTCCAGACGCGCACGCGGGTGGGCGCCTCCACCGCATCCACCAGCAGGTGCAGGGCCAACATGCCAGGCGCGCGCAGCTGCAACTCACTGCCGCCGCGCTTGAAGGCCGGCTGGATCAGGGCCATGCGCGGCTCCTCGCGCTGGGTCAGGAACTCACCCTCGCTATCCACCA
This sequence comes from uncultured Hylemonella sp., assembly GCA_963513855.1. Classification (GTDB taxonomy): domain Bacteria; phylum Pseudomonadota; class Gammaproteobacteria; order Burkholderiales; family Burkholderiaceae_C; genus Hylemonella. The sequence continues at coordinate 4,193 of CAUPRZ010000201.1, read as the reverse complement.
CCATCCAGGCGCGGTCCAGGTCCAGGCCGGTCTCGGTGAGCAAGGCCTCGGACAACTCGACGCCCGCGCAGGACTTGATGGGGTAGACAAACAGACGGGCGATGCGGGCCTGCACGTCGGCAGCAGATGCGGTGGACTCACTCACGGATGGTTTCCTGAATTGGCTTGCAACAGCGCTGATTCTGCCCTGCCTTCTACAATGCCCCCATGCCCCAACTGGACCTCTGCATACGCGGCAGCGGCATCGTCGGCCGCACCCTGGCCCTGCTGCTGGCGCGCGAGCGCCTGCGCGTCGGCCTGGTCGAATCACCCGCCGCACCGGCCACCCGCGCCGATGTGCGTGCCTACGCCCTGAACCGCACCTCGCGTGCACTGCTGGAGAGCGTGCGCGCTTGGCCCGAGGATGACACTGCCGCCACCCCTGTCACGCACATGCAGGTCTGGGGCGACCGCGGCAGCGAGCTGAACTTCGACGCGGCCCCGCTGGGTTCACCCGCCCTGACCTGGATCGTCGACGTGCCCGTGCTCGAGGCCCGGCTGGCCGAGGCCGTGCGTTACCAGCCCCAGATTGAGGTGCTCAAGGCCCCGGCGCCGGCCAAACTGACCGTGGTCTGCGAAGGCCGAGCCAGCAGCACCCGGGCTGAATTCGGCGTCGATTTCGACGTCACCCCCTACCCCCAGCATGCGCTGGCCACCCGCCTGCAGTGTGAAAAACCGCACGGCCAGATCGCCCGCCAGTGGTTTTCCGAAGGCGATATCCTGGCTTTTTTGCCTTTGGGTGGCCCGCAAGGGAACTCCGTGGCCGTGGTCTGGTCTGTCTCTGCAGAGCGGGCCGCAAGCCTGCAGCACATGGAGCCGGCCGCTTTCTGTTCCGAACTGGCCCAGGCGAGCAAACACACTCTTGGCCAGCTGAGCCTGGTCAGCGAACGCAAGACCTGGCCGCTACAGAAAGCCCAGGCCCGGCAGTGGTCAGGCCGCAGCGTTGGCGGGGCCTGGGTGCTGGCCGGTGACGCGGCACACAACGTGCACCCGCTGGCGGGTCAGGGACTCAACCTGGGCCTGGCTGATGTGGCCGAGCTCACGCGGGTGCTGCACGGACGCGAGTACTGGCGCGACGTGGACGACGAGAAACTGCTGCGCCGTTATGAACGCACACGCAAGGCCGGCATGCTGGCCCTGGACCTGGGCATGGATGGGCTGCAACTGCTGTTTGCGCGCGAAGGCCAGGCCTGGAGCGCGCTGCGCAACTGGGGTATGCAGGGTGTGGAACGCAGCGGCTGGCTCAAGCAATGGCTGGCGCAAAAGGCGATGAATTTTTGAAGGATGATGGAATGAAAACCAAGTTGATCACGGGCCTGCTGGCCGCGCTGCTGACCCTGGGGGCCGGCGCGCAAGAGGCCGTCATCCGCAAAAATCTCGCGGAGCGTCTGCCCCAGCTGCCGGCGATCAACGAGGTCAACAAGACGCCCATCCCGGGCATCTACGAACTCCGCGTCAACGACAACGAGATCTACTACACCGACGCCAAGGGCGACTACCTGATCCAGGGCCATCTGATCGATGTGCGCCAGAAACGCAACCTGACCGAAGAACGTGTCGACAAGCTGATGGCCCTGGACTTCAACGCCTTGCCGTTGAAGGATGCCTTCACCGTGGTGCGCGGCAACGGCTCACGCAAGCTGGCCATCTTCTCCGACCCCAATTGCGGCTACTGCAAACGCATCGAACGCGATCTGGCCAAGCTGGACAACGTCACCATCCACGTCTTCCTCTATCCGGTGCTGGGCCCGGGTTCCACGGAGAAGTCCAAGCTGGTCTGGTGCGCCAAGGAGCGTTCCCAGGCCTGGCTGGACCTGATGCTCAAGGACCAGGTCCCCAGCACCTCCGCCTGCGACACAACCGCGGTGAGCCGCAACCTGGCCTTCGGCCAGAAACACAAGATCCAGGGCACGCCCACGCTGTTCTTTGCTGACGGCAGCCGCGTCCCCGGTGCCATCGATCTGGCCCAACTCGAAAAACAGCTCTCGGCTCCCGCACGCTGAGTCCACACCGCCCATGCCCCGCACCACCGGCCGCCGCACCCCACCTTCTGTCCCCGTGCATTACCAGGTCGAGATCACCGACCTGCACGCCCACCTCTACCGCGTCACGCTGACTATCGCCCGGCCCCAGGCCTTGCAGCGTGTGGCTCTGCCGGTCTGGATTCCGGGCAGTTATCTGGTGCGCGAATTCGCCAAGAGCCTGCAGAAGCTACAGGCCCGCCAGGGCGGGCGGTTCCTCCCGGCCGAGCAGACCGACAAATGCAGCTGGCAGATCGCCTGCGACCCGGAGCAGCCACTGGCGCTGAGCTACGAGGTCTACGCTTTTGATAACTCGGTACGCACGGCCTGGCTCGATGCACAACGCGGATTCTTCAACGGCACCAGCCTGTGCCTGCGTGTAGAGGGCCAGGAAGACGAGACCCACGAACTCGCGCTCGTGCCCGGCGCCGCCCCTGCCAACTGGTTGGTGGCCACCGGCCTGGATGCCTTGAAGGTGGACCGCCGCGGCTGGGGCCGTTACCGCGCAGCCAACTACGACGAGCTGGTCGACTGCCCGGTGGAACTCGGTGCCTTCTGGAGCGGCGAGTTCAAGGCCGGCGGTGTGCCGCACCGTTTTGTCGTGGCCGGGGCACCGCCCAGCTTCGACGGCAAGCGCCTGCTGGCCGACGCCCAACGCATCTGCGAAACCGCGATCCGTTTCTGGCACGCCGAGGGGCGCGCCACCGGGCGCGTCGGCAAGCCACCGTTCAAGAACTACCTCTTCCAGCTCAATGCCACCGACGATGGCTACGGCGGCCTGGAGCACCGCAACTCCACGGCCCTGATCTGCACCCGCCGCGACCTGCCGCGCGCCGAGAGCAAACCGGGCGAGGGCTACACCACGCTGCTGGGACTGATCAGCCACGAGTATTTCCACAGCTGGAACGTCAAGCGCCTGCGCCCGGCTGAGTTCGCGCGCTACGACTATCGCGCCGAGAATTACACCGAGCTGCTCTGGTTCTTCGAAGGCTTCACGAGTTACTACGACGACCTGCTGCTGCGCCGCGCCGGCCTGATCGACGATCTGGTCTATCTGCGCCTGCTCAACAAAGGCATCAACCAGCTGCAGCAGGCGCCGGGACGTCTGGTGCAATCAGTGGCCCAGGCCAGCTTCGACGCCTGGATCAAGTACTACCGCGTGGACGAGAACACACCCAACGCCACGGTGAGCTACTACGGCAAGGGCGCGCTCGTGGCCCTGTGCATCGATCTGACGCTGCGCACCGAAGGCCGCCACACACTCGACGACGTGATGCGCGCCCTCTGGTTACGCTGCGCGGCCGGCCCCATGCGTGAGGAAGATCTGCTGGCTGTGCTGCGCGAACTCAGCGGCCGCAGCTGGCACCGCGAGATCCAGCGCTGGGTGCACGGCACGGGCGAGCTGCCGCTGCGTGAACTGCTGGAACAGCACGGTGTCACCATCCAGGAGGAACCCGCCCAGCTGGCCCAGCGCCTGGGTCTGCGTGTCAGCGAAAGCGCTGGCACGGTGCAGATCAAGACGGTGTTGCGCGGCGGTGCGGCTGAACAGGCCGGTTTTGCGTCGGGTGACGAGTGGCTGGGGGTGGAAGTCGGCAAGGGCACTACGCGCAGCGGCTGGCGACTGGGCAAACTGGATGATCTGCTGCTCTATGCCGGTGGGCAGAGCCGGGTGCAGGCCCTGGTAGCACGTGACCGGTGTCTGCTGAACCTGAGCCTGAACCTGCCCAAGACGGTCAACACCTGGCGCCTGTCGGCGGCACAGCGCGAGAAGGTCCAGCGCTGGCTGGGTTGAGGCTCAGGCCCGGGGCATCTGGGCTTCGACTTCCGAGCCGAAACGCTCGGCCGTTGCCGCGCCCTTAACTTCGCGCACCACGGCATACGCCCGCTTCATGGCCTCGATGAACTGGGGTACATCACTGGCTGCTTCGAGCCGGATCGCCAGATCATCGGCCAGTGGTCCCAGCTGTTCGGCCAGCAGACGCGTGGCCAACGATTTGGCCTTGCCCAGATCCACACTGGCCAATGCGGCGGTGGCCTTGTCGGCCACGGGGGAACCGGCAACAACCTCGATCAGCCCCTCGGTCTGCAGCTGTTGCAGCAACTGGGCCGACTCGCCCATGCCAGCCGCCAGCT
>CAUPRZ010000200.1:0-5107 GCA_963513855.1 uncultured Hylemonella sp. | reverse complement strand
GCCTCGGCGTCCTTCAACACCTTCGAGCTCGTCTTCTACCGCGGCATCATCAGCATCGTCTTCCTGGGTCTGGTGCTGCGCAGCCGCGGCATCACGCTCGGCACCCGCAACCCTTATATGCACATCTGGCGCAGCATTGTGGGCGCCACCTCGCTGACGGCCTGGTTCTACGCCATCGCCTGGCTGCCTCTGGCCACGGCCATGACGCTCAACTACATGAGCGGCATCTGGGTCTCGGCCTTTATCGTGGGCGGAGCCCTGCTCTATGGCAAAAGTGAGCGCCACGGGCCGCTGCTGGGGACGGTGCTGCTGGGTTTTGCGGGTGTGGTGCTGACGCTGCGCCCCTCAATCGACCAGAACCAGCTTTTCGCCGGCCTGATCGGCCTGTTCTCGGGCATGACCGCCTCGCTGGCCTATCTGCAGGTCACAGCCTTGGCGCGTGCGGGCGAGCCCGAGGGACGCACGGTGTTCTACTTTGCCGTCGGCACGGCCTTCACGGGCCTGGTTGGCATTCTGTTTACCGGCTTCACCCCCTGGGCGCAGATCAGCTGGCAGGCTGCTGCCTGGCTCTTGCCCATCGGCATCCTGGCCTCGCTGGGCCAGTGGTGCATGACACGCGCCTACAGCCGCGGCCAGACCCTGGTCGTGGCCAGCCTGCAGTACTCGGGCATCGCCTTCGCCTCCTTCTACAGCCTGCTGCTTTTTGGTGACAAGATGCCCCTGTCGGCCTGGCTGGGCATCGCCCTGATCGTGGCCAGCGGCGTGGCCGCCACCTTCCTGCGCCAACGCGCGATTCCCGACACCCCTGCTGAGGAACATTAACCACCCCCGACTCTCGCCCACTGCGTGTGGCTCGCATCCCCCCTCAAGGGGGCGCACCCAGTGGCCCGGCGAAGCCGGTTCCACGGGTGCCCTGGGTTGAGTCCCAGGCACGCCAAGGCCTTAGACCATCGCAGTACCATGTCGCACTCCTAAAGGTCTTGCCATGTACACCACCCTGATCAGCCCCGAGCAGTTGCGCCATCTGGTGCACGACCACAAGCCGCTGATGATTTTCGACTGCAGCTTCGAACTCATGAAACCGGCCGAGGGCGACCTGCAATACGAACGCGTGCGCATCGCTGGCGCGGTGCGCGCCAACCTCGACCGGCACCTGAGCGCCAAGGACAAGGCCCAGGCCGTCAACGGTGGTCGCCATCCCCTGCCCCGGCCCGAGGTCTTCGCCGCCTGGCTGGCCCGCATGGGTTTTGCCAGCGATATGCAGGCCGTGGTCTATGACCGCCAGGGTGCGAACTACTGTGGCCGCCTATGGTGGATGCTCAAGTGGATAGGCCACGAAAACGTGGCCGTGCTCGACGGCGGGCTGCAGGCCTGGGAGGCCATCAACGGCTCCGTGGCCACGGGGCCGGACCTGCCGCGTGTGCCCTCCAACTTCAAGGCCGGCACACCTCGCGCTCAACTGGCAACAACGGATGACGTGCTCAAGCACCTGGAGCTGCCGGACCAGACCCTGATCGACGCCCGCGCGCCGGCACGTTTTCGCGGCGAGGTCGAGCCCCTGGACCCGGTGGCCGGTCACATCCCCGGCGCGCTCAACCGCCCCTTTGCCGAGAACCTGGGTCCGGACGGCAAGTTCAAGTCGCCTGAGCAACTCAAGACCGAATTCGAGGCCCTGCTCGGTGGACGCCGTGCCTCCACCGTGGTGCACCACTGCGGCAGCGGCGTGAGCGCCGTGCCCAATCTGCTGGCCATGGAAATCGCCGGCCTGGGCCGCGGCGCCTTGTACGCGGGCAGCTGGAGCGAGTGGTGCGCCAGCCCCGACCGCCCCGTGGCCATAGGCTGAACAGGGCCGATCAGTTCGCGGCTAATTTTTGGCATCATCGCGCCATGTTGCCCCGCATCACCGTCATCACCCTGACCGTCGAAGACCTGGACCGTGCCCTGCACTTCTACCGTGACGGCCTGGGTTTTGCCACCGAGGGCATCATCGGCACGGAGTTCGAACATGGGGCCGTGGTCTTCATCGACCTACAGCACGGGCTCAAGCTCGCGCTGTGGCCGCGCAGCAGCCTGGCGCGCGACAGCGGCCTGGCCCTGACCCCGCCCTGCCCCACGGGCCTCTCGCTGGGCCATAACGTGGCCTCACGTGCCGAGGTGGATGCGGTGATGAAAAAAGCAGCACACGCTGGAGCCGCCATCGTCAAACCGGCACAGGTGACTTTCTGGGGTGGATATGCGGGCTATTTTCAGGATCCGGACCAGCACCTCTGGGAAGTGGTGTGGAACCCGGCCTGGGAAGGCTGAAGCGCTTCAGCGCCCGAGACGGTCGGAGCCGGGGCTGTCGACCTGGCGCGACTCTACGTCGATCACATCCGCCTGCGGCGCAGCCGCGCCTTGCCCACCAGGGTAAAAACGCTGCCAGCGCGAACGGCTCAGCACGGTGAAGACCAGGGGCTGCACCGGACGCCCGGTGAGCTTGGCCCAGAGCGCACGCAGGCCCCACCAGGCCAGCAGCAACACGGCCGCGGCCAGCAGGCTGAGCAGGAACACCAGGCCCAGCAGCAGCAACACGGTGCGCAGCAGCAGGCCGAAGATGGTCTTGAGGATTTTTTCCAGGTTCATCGGGTTCAGTTGGGTTTAAAAGCCTGCCCCACAAGGGCAGGACACACATCTTTACGTCAGCGCTCGGCCTGGGTCAGCAAGAGGCCCAGGACACGGCCATCCACCAGCTCCAGCCCCTGTTGTTTGGCATAGGCCTCCGCAGCCTCGGAGACCGGGCCCAGGCTCAGGTAGGCACCGCGTGCACCCTCGCGCTCACAGGCAGCCTGCAGGGTGCGCAGGGCCTCCACACCATGGTTGGCAGCCTTCCAGCGCCGACAGCTCAGCAGGCTGCGCTGACCCGCGCGTTCGATGCGCAGGTCCGCCGCCTCGCCATCCTTCAGACGCTCCACCGTATAACCCCGGGCCCCATAGATCTGCTCCAGCCAGGCCGCGAAGTCGCGCCAGTTCATGGCGGCGGCACGCTCCAGCGCCGCGTCGAGGCGGGCCGTGCTGGGCGCGTTCCACTGGCGCCAGGCCGCGATGGCCGCGACGACCACAAAGGGGAAGGTACCCAGCATGACCACCACCGCGTACTCGCGTGGCAGCAGGGCAAAGGCCCCCAGGGACATGAGCACCGAGATCAGCAGGCTGATCCACCAGGGGGAACGCAGCAGCACCGCACACAGCGAGCGCTCGTTCATCTTGAAATTGAAAGCCATGACAGGGAACCTCAGTGGGCGTGCGCGAAGCTGCCGACCAGCTGGACCAGGACGATGCCCGACATGAGCCAGGCGATCTGCGTCAGCGTCTCGCGCAGGGCCAGGCGTTTTTGCAGCTGCGGAATCAGGTCGGCCAGGGCCACATAGATGAAGCTGCTGGACGCGATCACGAGGAAGAAGGTCAGGTAATCACGCAGCAGGTCGATGAGCCAGTAGCCCACCAGGCCGCCCAGGGCCGTGATGGCCCCGGCCAGCGTGACCTTGAGCAGGGCTGCCTTGCGCGTGCCGCTGGCAGCGCGCAGCACGGCCAGGTCGCCCATATGGTGCGGCACCTCGTGCGCCAGCACGGCCAGGGCGGCGAGCGCTCCGAGCTTGAGGTCGGCCATGAAGGCCGAGGCGATCAGGATGCCGTCGCCGAAGCAGTGCACGCTGTCACCCACCAGCACCGACCAGCCGCCGGATGCATTCCCATGGCCGTGATCATGGTGGTGCGCATGGCCGTGCGCGTGATCATGGTGGTCGTGCTCATGCCCGCCCGCCTTCACCTCGTGGTGATGCTCATGGCCGTGGTGCCAGAGCTCGGCCTTGTCGAGCAGGAAAAAGAACACCAAGCCGATCAGCAGGGTCAGGAAGAGTTCGTGCGCGCCGAAGTCGCTCTCGAAGGCTTCAGGCAGCAGGTGCAGAAAGGCCGTACCCAGCAGGGCGCCGGCGGCCAGGCTGAGCATGTGCTGGGTGTAACGCGCCAGCACGCCGAAGCTCAGGGCCGCGGCCAGCCAGACGCTGCCGATGCCGGCCGCCAGCGTGCCGAGAAGGATGGCAAGAAAAGTCATGTTCCGATTCTCTCAGACGTGTCAAGGAATCCTGGAACACGCAAGAAAAAGGCCGCCCGCAGGCGACCCGAGATCTTCGTCTGTTCAGACGCCGTGCTGTTTGAACCACGCCAGGCAACGCTTCCAGCCGTCATCCGCAGCCTCCTTGCGGTAGCTGGGGCGGTAATCGGCGTGGAAGGCGTGGGGCGCGTCCTTGTAGACCACAAACTGCGAAGCCTTGGAGTTGGCATTGCCGGCAGCCAGCGCGGTCTTCATCTTCTCCACCCCGTCGAGCGGGATGCCGGTGTCGGCTTCGCCGTAGAGGCCCAGCACGGGGCCATTCAATTGGCCGGCAATGTCGATGGGGTTCTTCGGCGTGAGATCGTTCTGCGTGCCCACGATACGGCCGTACCAGGCCACACCGGCCTTGATGGATTTGCTGTGCGCGGCGTAGAGCCAGGTCTGGCGCCCGCCCCAGCAGAAGCCGGTCACCCCCACGCGCTGGACATCACCGCCGTTGGCGCCGGCCCAGGCGATGGTGGCGTCCAGATCGCCCAGCACTTGGGCATCGGGCACTTTGGAGACCACCTCGGCGATCAGCTTGGCAACCTCGCCGTAACTCTGGGCATCCCCTTGGCGCACAAAAAGTTCGGGCGCGATCGCCAGATAACCGGCACGGGCGAAACGGTTGGCCACGTCGGCGATGTGTTCGTGCACGCCAAAGACCTCGGACAGCACCAGCACCACGGGCAGGTTCGTCTTGCCCGCCGGCATGGCGCGGTAGGCCGGCATCTTGTAGCCCTTGACGTCGATGGTGACCTCGCCCACGGTCAGGCCGTCGGTCGGGGTCTTGATGACGGTTTGCGCCATGACCGGCAGGACCGAGGCCGCAAAACCGACCCCCAAGGCGCTTTTCAGCGCGGTGCGGCGGGTGGCACCGGCCTCGGTGCTCTGGCCCGGCAGCAGGGCCTTGAATTCGGTTTCCAGATCGCGGTTCATCATGGCTGTCTCCTGGGGTTGGTTCTCGGGAGCCCGTAG
>CAUPRZ010000199.1:0-5109 GCA_963513855.1 uncultured Hylemonella sp. | reverse complement strand
GGGTGAGTCCTCACAGGAGATTGGTGAAATCACCGAACTGATCTCGGACATTACCGAACAGACCAACGTGCTGGCCCTGAACGCTGCCATCCAGGCGGCGTCCGCCGGTGAAGCCGGTCGCGGCTTCTCGGTGGTGGCGGAAGAAGTGCAGCGACTGGCTGAACGCTCGGCAGACGCCACGCGCCAGATCTCGGCGCTGGTGAAGGCGATTCAGACCGACACCCAGGATGCCGTGGCCGCCATGGAGCGTTCCACCCAGGGTGTGGTCGAAGGGGCCCGACTGTCCGACAACGCCGGTACCGCGCTGACCGAAATTGACCGCGTGTCACGCCGACTGGCTGAACTGATTGAGCAGATTTCGGACTCGACGTCCAAGGAAGCGGCCATGGCCAGTGTGGTGGCCGACAACATCCAGCACATCTTCGCCGTGACTGAGCAGACCGGTGAAGGTACCCGCGCCACGGCGGCCCAGGTGCGCGAACTGTCGCGCATGGCCGAAGAGTTGCGCCAGTCGGTGGCGCGATTCAAGATTTCCTGATCCCCAGGTTTCCGCAGGAGCTCCGTATCCATGCAAGCCCTCGCAGCCGGTAGCGGCGACAACGATCAACCGCTCAACGATCTGGGCCCCCTGGCCTGGGTGCTGGACGAGCTGCGCAAGTCGCTCGATGGCGCAAGCAAGGCCATCCGCCGTTTCGTGCGTGATGCCGAAATGGCCCGTGGTTCGGACCTCGAATCGCTCGATGCCAGCCAGCTGCGCATCGCACGTCAGCAGCTGCACCAGGCCGTTGGTGCGCTGGAAATGGTGGGCCTGCCCGAGCCGGCCAAGGTGCTGCGTTCCATGGAGGCATTGGCGCAGAAATTCGTCGAACGTCCCGAATCCTGCAGCGATGAGGCTGCGACCAAGGTCGAACGTGCCGGCTTCGCCCTGGTGGAATACCTCGAAGGGGTGCTGCGCGGCAAGTCGACGGCCGCAGTGGCCCTGTTCCCGCAATACCGCGACGTGCTTGAACTCGTGGGCGAAGAGCGTGTCCACCCGGCTGAGCTCTGGTCCCATCCCTGGCGCTGGATCGATGCCGACACCCCTGCGGCCGAGCCGCTGAAATACGAACCGGCGGTGCGTGCACAGCTGGACACCGCCGTGCTCAAGGTGGTCAAGAGCGGCAGCGTGTCTTCGGCCAAATCCCTGCGTGATGTCGCCCTGGGTCTGGCCGCCGGTCAGCCGGCGCTCGAGGGTCGGGCCTTCTGGAAGATCGCCGCCGCCTACTTCGAGGCGCTGGCGCTCAAGCTTTGCCCGCCCGATGTCTACGTCAAGCGCGCCGCCTCGCGTGTGCTGATGCAATACACCACGCTGGCCAAGGGTTCGGCCGAGGTGTCCGACCGTCTGGCGCAGGATCTGCTGTTTTTCTGTGCCCAAGCAGTCCCGGCGGATGCCTCGGCTGCACCGGTGCTGGCGGCCGTGCGTGCGGCCTACGGCCTGAGCGAAGCACGTGCCGTCAATTACGACACCCCCCAGTACGGGCGCTTCGATCCGGCCGTGCTGGTGCAGGCGCGCAAGCGTATCGCCACGGCGACCGAAACTTGGTCGTCGCTGTCCGGTGGTGACACCAACCGCCTCAAGGTCGTGTCCGAGCAGTTCACCCAGGTGGGCGAGTCCCTGCTCAAGCTGCACCCGGAAAACAAGGAGCTTGCACGTGCCCTGCTCAAGGCCGTGGACACCACCGTGCGTTCGGGCGAGCCGCCCTCCACGCCCGTGGCCATGGAAGTGGCCACCTCCATCCTTTACCTCGACGCTGCCTATGAGGACATGGACCCGACGGAGTCCGGTGCCATGCAGGAACGTAGCGACCGCCTGGCGCGCCGCCTCGACCATGTGGTCGCCGGTGGCCAGCCCGAGTCGCTGGAATCCTGGATGGAGGAACTCTATCGCCGTGTCAGCGACCGTCAGACCATGGGCAGTGTGGTCGAGGAGCTGCGTACCGGCCTGACCGAGATCGAGAAATCGCTCGACACCTTCTTCCGCAATCCCAAGGACAAGGCGCCGCTCAACGACGTGCCCAACCAGCTCGCGCAGATGCGCGGCGTGTTCTCGGTGCTGGGTCTGGACCAGGCCTCCCACGCCACCGTGCGCATGCGCGACACGGTGGAAAAATTCCTGGTCGACACCATCGCCGAAGACGCCGCCCGCTCAGGTGTGTTCGAGAAATTCGGCAACAGCCTGGGAGCCCTGGGTTTCCTGATCGACATGCTGAGCTACCAGCGTGCGCTGGCCAAAAAGCTGTTCGTCTACGACGAGGATCTGGGTGAGTTCAAACCCCTGATGGGGCGTGAAGCACCGGCGGCTCTGCCGCAAGCGCCGGCTCCGCTGGCCGCTGCTCCCGCGCCCGTCGTCCCGCCGCCGGCCCCGCGGGCCGCTGCTGCACCCGCACCTTCTGCCGACGCAGCCGAGGACGATGGCGCCGAGTTGCGCGACATCTTCCTGGATGAGGCGCGTGAGGTCGTGCGCAACGGCCAGGATGCCGTGTCGTCCCTGATCGGGGATCCGGCCGATCTGGCCCAGCAGACCACGCTGCGCCGTGCTTTCCACACCCTCAAGGGCAGCTCACGCATGGTGGGCTTCACCGAGTTCGGCGAAGCCGCCTGGGCCATGGAGCAGATGATGAACGGCTGGCTGGCCGAGCAGAAGCCGGCCCGGCCCGAGTTGCTGCAGCTGTCCAATGCCGCCCTGCAGAGCCTGGGGCAGTGGGTGGAAGAAATCGCTGTCGGCAGCGACGCCGGCCGCAGTGCTGCCGCCTTCCGTGAGTCCGCTGATGCCATGCGTCAGGATGGCAAGCTGATTGCCTTGCCCGAGATAGCGCCCCCGCCGACCTTGCCTGAGGCGCCTGCGCCAGCTCCGGTGGCCGATTTCTCATCGACAGAAATGTTCGATTTCCAGCTGGCAGACGAGCTGCCCGTACCTGCTGCTGATCCTGCAGTGGCGCTCGGAGACGATGTGGGTGACATCGACTTCAGCAGTCTGGCCGGTGTGCCGCCGGCTGCCCCCTCGCGCCAGCCTGCTGCGTCGTCTCCCCCGGCCGATCTGGAGATCGATTGGGCGCCGACGAGCCTGGCGGCCGAGTTGACGCCTCTGGGTGCCAAGCCCGGAGCGGATGACTGGGCGACGGCCCGTCTGCCCGATCCGGTCGAGTCCTCGGACTTCGATCTGCCCGAATTGAAGAACAACTGGGCCGACACCGCCACCGGCTCACTCAGCGATCTGTCGCCGGAGGGGCCTGACACCGCCATCGGGGGCTTGGAACTGGAGATGGATGCGCCGGTCGCACCGGTGCCGGGCGAAGCCGCCGACGAGCAGGTCAAGGTTATCGGGACCCTGCGCATCGGCATCCCGCTCTACAACGTCTTTCTCAACGAGGCCGACGAATGGTCGCGCCGCCTGGTGACCGAACTCAACGAGTGGTCGCTGGAGCTGCACAACCCCGTGCCCGACAGCGCCATCGCGCTGGCACACTCGCTGGGCGGCAGCTCAGCCACGGTGGGCTTTAAGGCCCTGTCCGAGATTGCCCGCGCGCTGGAGCAGGCCATGCAGCACGTGCAGTTGCACGGCCAGGGTCAGCCCGAGCACGCCCAGGTTTTTGTGGCTGCGGCGGACGACATCCGTCACCTGCTGCACCAGTTCGCCGCCGGTTTCCTCAAGTCGCCCGAGCCCGGTCTGGTCGAAGCCCTGCAGGCCATCGTCGGTACTGAATTCGGCCCGCTGGATGCCATGGATCGCGGCGCGGCTGCAGCGGCAGCGCTGACCGTGACCGAGAGCACCGAACTGGATCTCGGGGATCTCGAGTTCGATTTCACGGCCACGCCGGCAGCCCCGGTCGCTCCCGTGGCGGCCGTGCCCGTCCAGCCACCGCCGACCGCGCCCGCACCCCTGACCTGGGCGGCACCTTTGACCCAGGCCGCCCCCCTGCCCGGTGCGGCCCAGATCGTCAGCGATGACGATGACGAGGACATCGACGCTGTTGATGCGATCGACCCCGACCTTTTCCCCATCTTCGAGGAAGAGGCCGCAGAACTCATGCCCCAGATGGCCGCGGCCCTGCGCCAGTGGTCCGGCCAACCGGACGACGGCGGTGCCCGCCTGGACGTGCTGCGCGTGCTGCACACCCTCAAGGGCAGCGCCCGCCTCGCGGGCGCCATGCGCCTGGGCGAAGTGGCGCACCGCATGGAATCGGCCATCGAACAGATGGGCAGCGAGTTTGTCCAGGCGGCCCAGATCGAGCCCCTGCTGGGCCGTTACGACCGCCTGCAGAACATTTTCGACGAGCTTTGCCATGGCCCGGTGGCGGAGACGCCGGTCGCGCCGGCCCCGGTGGCGGCACCCGCTGCGGCAACGCCTGCAGCTGCGGCGCCGGTCCGCCCGTCCCTGACAGCCGTGCCGGCAGCGGCCCGCCCCGCCCTGCCTGCGGCGGCTGCGCTCAAACCCGCTGCCCGCAGCAGTTCGAACCAGACCGTGCGTGTGCGCTCCAACCTGCTGGACCGGCTGGTCAACCAGGCCGGTGAGGTCATGATCACCCGCAGTCGTCTGGACCAGCGTCTGGGCCAGCTCAACGGTTCCCTGGGCGAACTCACGGCCAACCTGGACCGCCTGCGTACCCACCTGCGCGACGTGGAGCTGCAGGCTGAATCGCAGATGCAGTCACGTCTGGCCCAGGCCAAGGACACGGCCCAGGGCTTCGACCCGCTGGAGTTCGACCGTTTCACCCGCGTGCAGGAACTCACACGCATGATGGCCGAGTCGGTCAACGACGTTGCCACCGTGCAGCGCAACCTGCAGCAGACCATTGCCGGTACCGAGGACGACCTGATCGCCCAGGGCCGCCAGGCGCGCGAACTGCAGCGCGACCTGCTGCGCACGCGCATGATGGAGTTCGAAGGCATCTCCGAGCGTCTCTACGGCGTGGTGCGTCAGGCCGGCAAGGATGCCGGCAAGCAGGTCAAGCTCGACATCACAGGCGGCTCGATGGAAATCGACCGGGGTGTGCTGGACCGCATGGCCCCGGCCTTCGAGCACATGCTGCGTAACTCGGTGGCGCACGGTATTGAAAGTCCGCAACAGCG
>CAUPRZ010000198.1:0-5111 GCA_963513855.1 uncultured Hylemonella sp. | reverse complement strand
CTGACCGCCGAGCACTTCATGGTGCTGCCGGCCATCGTGGGCGCCACCGATCTGGCCGTGGTGATGCCGCGCAACATCGCCCAGGGATTTGCCGAGAGCGGGGGCTACACCCTGATCGAACCGTCCTTCCCGCTGCGGGATTTCACGGTGTCTCTGCACTGGAGCCGGCGCTTCGAGGGGGACCCGGCCAACCGCTGGCTGCGCGAGACCCTGGTGGAGCTGTTCTGCGTGGCCTGATAAAGCCGCCGTATCGACTCTCTACAATTCCCGCATTCCCAGGAAAACACCACCATGAGCATCAAGAGCGACAAATGGATCCGCCGCATGGCCGAGCAGCACGGCATGATCGAGCCCTTCGAACCGGGCCAGATCCGGCAGGACGCCGCCGGCCACCAGATCGTGAGCTACGGCACCAGCAGCTACGGTTACGACATCCGCTGCGCGCCCGAGTTCAAGGTCTTCACCAATATCTACAGCACGGTGGTGGACCCGAAGAACTTCGACGAAAGAAGTTTTGTGGACATCGAGAGCGACGTCTGCGTCATCCCGCCGAACAGCTTCGCCCTGGCGCGCACCATGGAGTACTTCCGCATCCCGCGTAATGTGCTGACCATCTGCCTGGGCAAAAGCACCGACGCACGCTGCGGCATCATCGTCAACGTCACCCCCTTCGAGCCCGAGTGGGAAGGTTATGTGACGCTGGAGTTCAGCAACACCACGCCCCTGCCGGCCAAGATCTACGCGGGTGAGGGTTGTGCCCAGGTGCTGTTTTTCGAGAGCGACAAGGACGATGTCTGCGAGACCAGCTACAAGGACCGCGGCGGCAAGTACCAGGGGCAACGGGGCGTGACTCTGCCCAAAACTTGAACGTTTTGCTGTCTTACGACGGGGAACCCTGAACTGAGGCCGGGTCCAGGCAGACCCGGTTGCGGCCCTGGCCCTTGGCTTCGTAGAGGGCGGCGTCGGCGCGGTGCAGCAGCTCGTTCATGTCGAGCTTGTCATCCAGGCCGGCGGCCACGCCGGCGCTGATGGTGATGCGGCCGTAGGGCGCGTGCTCTTCCTGGGCCACAGCGCGCACCATGGCCTCGGCGATTGCGCGTGCGCCCTGCAGGTCGGTGTCGGGCAGCAGGGCGACAAATTCCTCACCGCCATAACGCGCCAGCACGTCCGAGCCGCGCAGGCGCTGGCGCAGGGTGGCGGCCAGGCGCTGCAACACGAGGTCACCCACGTCGTGGCCCAAGGTGTCGTTGATGCGCTTGAAGTGGTCCACGTCGAACATGATCACGCACAGGGGGAAACGCCCGCGCCGCGCCGCCGCCAGCACCTGGCGCGTCTGGTCCTCGAAGCCGCGGCGGGTGAGCAGGCCGGTGAGCACGTCGGTGCGGGCCTGTTGGGCCAGCGCGTAGTTCGCGGCCTCGAGTTCGCTGGTGCGCTGCCGGATCGTGGCCTCCATGTCCTCGCGCACATGCAGCAGTCGCTCCAGCATGATGTGGAGCGAGCTCGACAAGACACGGACTTCGGCACTGCTGCGCAGCACGGGCAGGGTGTTCTCGGTCTGTTTGGCGTGCACGGCCTGCACGGCCGCTGTGATGCCGCGCAGGTCGGCGCTGATGCGGCCGGAGACGAACCAGGTCATGAGGCCGCCGAACAGCGCCAGCGCCAGCCCCAGGCCCAAGGCCTCGAGCCGGGCAGCGCGGGCGTCGGCATAGGCCATGCTTTCGGGCAGGCGGGCCACGATGTGCCAGCCCAGATCGCTGGCAGCATTGAGCGCCTGCAACCGGACTGCCGTGGTGAGGTAGGACTGGCCATCCTGCCAGGCCACGATACGTGCCGGCAGGGGCTGGCCCTGGCTCCGGGGTCCGTAGTTCTCATCCATATTGCGGGGCGCAAAGGGCAGGCGCTGGCTGGCGGCGCGCAGCTTCGGCCCCAGGCCGTTGGGGGCGTAGATCAGCTCACCTTCGCGGTTGAAGACGAAAAAGCTCAGTTGGAAACGCGCTGTTTGTGGCGGTTGCAGCACGTCGATGACCTGGCGCAGCCAGTCCCAGCGCGTATGCACGCCCAGCACGCCCAGCACCTGTTCGCCGCTGAGGATGGGCGCGGAGAAGTCCAGGTAGCGCAGTGCTTCTCCGCTGGGCGCCGGGGGCTGGCGCTGGCTGATGACCGGGTTTTCGCGCAGATCGCCCACATACAGGGACCGCTGGCCCTGGCGGAACCAGGTGAGGTGGCTTACGTCCTGGCCCTGCAGCAGGCCGTCGCTGGCATGGCGCACGATGCCGCGCGTGTCGGCCTGCCCCACCCAGATGAAATCGGGTCGCATGATCTGCAGGCGACGCAGGGCCAGACGGTTGGGCTCGGCGTTCAGGCCGCTGCCCCACAGCGTGGAATCACCGGCGATGGCCAGCACCTCGGTGCTGATCTGGTGCAGTTCGCTGGCGACGATGCGCGCCAGGTTGTCCGTCATGACAAAGAGGGTCAGGCTGGCATCGGCCTCGATGCGCTTGCGGGTGCGTTCGCCCAGCAGCAGGGACAGCAGCACGGCCGTGGTGACCAGCAGGACCGTGAACACAGTGGCAATCTGGGTCCGGAGGCTGAGCGCGGCCATCGGGTTATGCATGACGGAACCATACTATGGCTCACGTTTCCTGCCTAGGGCGGGGCCTGGGCCGGGGGCTTGCCCCAGGGGCAGCCGGGACGGGGGATATCGGGGATAATACGGGGCTGCCCAAATTTTGGGCAATTTGATCGCCCGGACCGACCCGTCCCGGCCTTTAACAGCGCAGCCGTCGCGTCGACGGCACCCGGACCGAGACCGATGACCCAAGCTTCCCCCGAACCCCTGCCCCAGCGTTACGCCGACCTGACCCTGGCCGAGCCCCTGCGGCGTGCCGTGGCCGACATGGGCTACGAGTTCATGACCCCAATCCAGGCCCAGGCCATCCCCGTGGTGCTGGAAGGCCGCGACGTCATGGGCGCCGCCCAGACCGGCACCGGCAAGACCGCTGCCTTCTCCCTGCCCCTGTTGCAGCGCCTGCTCAAACACGAGAACAGCTCCACCTCCCCGGCCCGCCACCCCGTGCGTGCCCTGGTGCTGCTGCCCACACGCGAACTGGCCGACCAGGTGGCCCAGCAGGTCAAGATGTACGCCAAGTACACCAATCTGCGCAGCACCGTGGTCTTCGGCGGCATGGACATGAAACCCCAGACCCTGGAGCTCAAAAAGGGCGTCGAGGTGCTGGTCGCCACGCCTGGCCGTCTGCTGGACCACATCGAGGCCAAAAACGCCGTGCTCAACCAGGTCGAGTACGTGGTGCTGGACGAAGCCGACCGCATGCTGGACATCGGTTTTCTGCCGGACCTGCAGCGCATCCTGTCCTACCTGCCCAAGCAGCGCACCACGCTGCTGTTCAGCGCCACTTTCTCGCCCGAGATCAAGCGCCTGGCTGGCAGCTACCTGCAGGACCCGGTGACCATCGAGGTGGCCCGCTCCAACGCCACGGCCTCCACCGTGGAACAGCACTTCTACAGCGTGCCGGAAGATGACAAGCGCCACGCCCTGCACCAGATCCTGCGCCAGCGCGGCATGAAGCAGGCCTTCGTGTTCGTCAACAGCAAGCTGGGCTGTGCCCGCCTGGCCCGTTCGCTGGAGCGCGAAGGCCTCAAGACCACGGCCCTGCACGGTGACAAGAGCCAGGACGAGCGCCTGAAGGCGCTGGAGTCCTTCAAGAAGGGCGAAGTGGATCTGCTGGTGTGTACCGATGTGGCCGCGCGTGGCCTGGACATCAAGGACGTGCCGGCGGTGTTCAACTTCGACGTGCCCTTCAACGCCGAAGACTATGTGCACCGCATCGGCCGCACGGGCCGTGCGGGCGCCTCGGGTCTGGCGGTGAGTTTTGTTTCGCCCAAGGACACCCGTCTGGTGGCCGACATCGAAAAGCTGATCAAGACCAAGATCGAGATCGAGCCGGTGGAATACGACGAAGACAAGCCCGATATCCGCCGCCAGGGGCGTTTCAACGAAGGCCGTCGCCTCTACGAGCAGACCGAAGAACGCAGCGAACCCCGTGGTGAGCGCCGTTCCGCCCCGCGCGAGAACCGCCGCCCGGCTGCACCCCCGCAGGATCCCTTCTTCAACAAGCCCTACGAGAGCACGGAAGTTCCGGCCGAGCCGGCACCCTGGGAAGCCGTGGCCAAGCCGGCCGGCCGCGTGATCTCGGCCAACATCAAGCCCAAGCGCATGGTGGCGGCGCTGTTCAAGTCGGAATAAGGCGAGCTAAAAAAACAAGGGGCCCCGTCGGGGCCCTTGTTGTTTCAGGGATGCTGCGGTCCCGGCGTCTGCGCGGCCTCGCACTTCACCTCGATGCGCTCATGCGCGCCCGCGCTCACGAGGCGCAGCGCCGTGAGGCAGCCGCCCCAGACGCAAGCCGTGTCCAGCGCCAGCACATCAGACCGGTCCAGACGGCCCAGTGTGGACCAGTGGCCGAAGGCCATGGTGACGTTGGCCGTGCGCCTCCCTGCCACCTCGAACCAGGGCCGGTAACCTGGCGGCGCGGCGCCCGTACCTTCCTTGGTGGCAAATTCCATGTTGCCGTCTTCCGTGCAGAAGCGCAGGCGTGTCAGCGCGTTGACGATGACACGCAGGCGTGCATCGCCCTGCAGGTTGTCGTCCCATGCGACGGGTTCGTTGCCGTACATGCGGTGCAGGAAGTCAGGCAGCTCGGGGCCGCGCAGCACGGCCTCCAACTCGGCCGCAAGCGCTATTGTTTTTGGTGCATCCCAGGACGGCAAAACACCCGCATGCACCATCAGGATGGGCTCGTTTGCATGGCTCAGGTGCAGGGCCAGGTGCTGGCGGCGCAGCCAGTCCAGCAGGGCGACCCGGTCCGGGGCCAGCAGCACATCGTCCAGGGTGTCGCTGCGGTGCGGTGGGCGCACACCGTGGGCGATGGCCAGCAGGTGCAGATCGTGGTTGCCCAGCAGGCAGCGGGCCGAGGCGCCGTAGCCCATGAGGCGGCGCAGCACGGCGGCCGAGGCCGGTCCACGGTTGACCAGGTCCCCCAGCAGCCAGAGCGTGTCGCGGCTGGGGGAAAAGGCCAGGGTGTCGAGCAGGCGTT
>CAUPRZ010000197.1:0-5138 GCA_963513855.1 uncultured Hylemonella sp. | reverse complement strand
TGTCTCACATGGCGTCAGCTGCGCTCAGTCAACTTTTTGCTGCAGCGCCCACATGCGGGCATACACGCCGCTGTGCGACAGCAGCGCGGCGTGCGTGCCCCGCTCGACAATGCGCCCGGCTTCCATGACCAGGATCTCGTGCGCATCCACCACGGTGGACAGGCGGTGCGCGATGACCAGCGTGGTCTTACCCTGGGCCACGCTCCTGAGTTCGGCCTGGATGGCGCGCTCATTGGCCGAGTCCAGGGCTGAGGTGGCCTCGTCGAAGATCAGGATGGGTGGGTTCTTGAGCAGGGTGCGCGCGATGGCCACGCGCTGTTTCTCGCCGCCCGAGAGCTTGAGGCCGCGCTCGCCCACCATGGTGTCGTAGCCCGCGGGTGTACCGGCGATGAAGGCATGGATGTGGGCGGCGCGCGCGGCCTCCTCCACCTCGGCGCGGCTGGCGCCGGGCTGGCCGTAGGCGATGTTGTATTCCACCGTGTCGTTGAAAAGCACGGTGTCCTGCGGCACGATGCCGATGGCCTGGCGCACGCTGGCCTGCGTCACGCTGCGGATGTCCTGGCCCGCGATCTCGATGCGTCCGCCCGAGATGTCATAAAAACGGTAGAGCAGGCGCGCCAGCGTGGACTTGCCCGCGCCCGAGGAACCGACCACGGCCACGGTCTTGCCGGCCGGGATCTCGAAGCTCAGGTCATGCAGGATGGGGCGTGCCGGATCGTAGGCAAAACTCACATGCTCGAAACGCACCGCGGGGGCCCCGCCCTGCCCGCCCGCAGGCAACACCAGCGCCGGTGCACCGGGCGCGTCGGCGATTTCGCGTTCGCGTTCGAGCAGGGTGAACATCTTGTCGATGTCGGTCAGGCTCTGCTTGATCTCGCGGTAGAGCACACCCAGGAAACCCAGGGGGATGTAGAGCTGGATCATCAGGGCGTTGATCATGACCAGATCGCCCAGGGTCATGCGCCCGTCGATCACGCCCTGGGTGGCCCGCCAGAGCATGGCCACCAGGCCGGTGGCGATGATGAGCTGCTGGCCGGCGTTGAGCAGGCTCAGGCTGTTCTGGCTCTTGACGGCGGCGCGCCGGTACTTCTCCAGGTTCTCGTCGTAACGACGGGCTTCGAAGTCCTCGTTGTTGAAGTACTTGACGGTCTCGTAGTTCAAGAGCGAATCGACCGCCCGGCTGTGCGCCGTGGAGTCCAGCTCGTTCATGCGACGGCGGAAACGTGTGCGCCACTCGGTGATGGTGACGGTGAAGGTGATGTAACTCACCAGGGCCGCCAGCGTGATCCAGACGAACATGAGGTCGAACTTCACTGCCAGCAAGGTGAGCACCAGCGCAAACTCAATCAGCGTGGGCACGATGCTGTAGAGCGAGTAGGAAATCAGCGAATGCACGGCACGGGTGCCGCGCTCGATGTCGCGTGTCATGCCGCCGGTCTGGCGCTCCAGGTGGAAACGCAGGCTCAGCGCATGCAGGTGGCGGAAGACCTGGAGAGAGATGGTGCGCGCTGCGCCCTCGGTGGCCTTGGCGAAGACCAGTTCACGCAGCTCGGTGAACAGCGAGGTCATGAAACGCAGGGCGCCATAGGCCAGCAGCAGCGCCGCCGGCACCAGCCACAGGGCGGCCGGGTCGCTGGGGCGCAGGCCCACGCCGTCCACCAGTTCCTTGAGCAGCAGGGGCACGCCCACGTTGGAGACCTTGGCGCCCACCATGAAGCTCAGCGCCGCGATGACACGCCACTTGTAGGCCCAGAGGTAGGGGAACAGACGCTGCAGCGTGGACCAGTCGGAACGCGGCTGGCCGGCGGCGGCTGGGGCGGGAAGATGGGGGGCGGTGGTTTCGCCGGAGCGGCGCATGGAGGACAATCCAGTGTCAGGTTTTCCAAGATTGTCACCCATGAGCGAATTTCCCAGCGCCGCCCCCCTCCAACCCCCGTCCGACGAGGAGCTGGTGCTCAAGGTCATCCCCATGCCGGGTGACAGCAATGCCAATGGCGACATCTTCGGCGGCTGGGTCATGGCCCAGGTCGACCTGGCCGGCTCGGTGATCCCGGCCCGTTATGCGGGCGGTCGTATCGCCACCGTGGCGGTGAACGAATTCATCTTCAAGCAACCGGTGCGGGTGGGGGACATCCTGTCCTTCTATTCCAAGCTCACCCGCATCGGCAAGACCTCGATCACGGTCAAGGTGGAGGTCTATGCCGAGCGTTTCCAGGCCCAGGGCCAGTTCGTCAAGGTGACGGAAGCCAACCTGACCTATGTGGCCATCGACGAGCAGGGCAAACCGCGCCCGGTGCCGCACCGGCCGGCGGCCTGATCAGGACACGATGTAGGCGGCAGCGCCGGTCGACAACAGCTTGCCCTCGGCGTCCAGGAATTCCATGCGCGTGGAAGCCACGCGCGAACCCAGGCGCAGCACCTCGGCACGCAGCTCGAAAGCGTCACCCGTGCCCGGACGCAGGTAATCCACCCGCAGGTCGATGGTGCCGAGCTTGGCGAAACGCTGCAGACGCTGCAGCGGCGCCTCGTCCATGTGGCGCGCACCGATGGCGGCCATGATGGCCAGGCCGCCCATGGCGTCCAGTCCCGCACTGATCACGCCGCCGTGGATGCGCTGGTGCCCGAAGTGGCCGATGAGCTCGAGTTTCATGGCGATCTGTGCGCATACGCCCTCGGGTGCGATCTTCGTGATCCGCAGGCCCAGGACCTGGTTGAACGCAATCTGTCGCTCGAAAATATCCTTGAGTGCGGCGACGAACTCGGGCTCGAAACCACTGGCCGGGAAAGACGTGGCCGCCTTCATCAG
Organism: uncultured Hylemonella sp.; assembly: GCA_963513855.1. Taxonomy (GTDB): domain Bacteria; phylum Pseudomonadota; class Gammaproteobacteria; order Burkholderiales; family Burkholderiaceae_C; genus Hylemonella. The sequence goes on along the minus strand of CAUPRZ010000197.1, from coordinate 2,332 downwards.
ACTTTGGAGAAGTCGGGTTTTCTCTTCTCCATGAAGGCGCCGAAGGCCTCGCGCGCCGCCGGTTCACGCAGCATGCGGCCGAAGCTCGCGCCCTCCTCGCCCATCTGCGCCATGATCTGGGCCGCCTGGCCTTTTTTCATGAGTCGCTTGGTTTCGACCAGAGACGACAGAGGCTTGGCCGCCAGCTTGCGCGCCTGCGTCTGCGCGTAGCCATTGGCTTCGGTGGGCGGCAGCACGCGATTGGCCAGGCCGGCCTCAAGCGCCGCCTCGGCCATGAAGGGCTCGCCCAGCAGCAGGGCCTCGGCTGCGCGGTGGTAACCGAACATCTGCGGCACCGTCAGGCTGGCCGCAAACTCCGGGCACAGGCCCAGGTTCACGAAGGGCATGGAGAAGGCCGCGTTGTCTCCGGCATAGACCAGGTCGCAATGGAAGAGCAGGGTGGTGCCTATGCCCACGGCCGGGCCGCAGACGGCAGCGATCACCGGTTTCGGAAAGGCGGCCAGCGCCCGCATGAAACGCCACACCGGGGCATCCCCGTCCGAGGGCGGCGCATTGAGAAAATCACCGATGTCATTGCCGGCCGAGAATACCGTCTCGTGCCCCTGGAACACCAGCACGCGCACGGCCGGGTCGGCCGCCGCAGCGCTCACGGCGTCGGCCAGGGCCGCATACATGGCCGAAGTAATGGAGTTCTTGCGCTCCAGGCGGTTGAAGCTCAGGGTCGTGACGCCGGCTTCAGTGTGGACGAGGATGTCGCTCATGGTGGTCATTCCTTGAAGTAAACGATCTGGTGCGAGGTGCACAGCAAAGTGCCGGCCTCGTTCCAGAGCTGGGCCGATTGATCGAAAAAGCCGTTGCGGAATTCCTGGCCGCGCGCCTGGCCCAGCAGGTAGCCGCTGCCGGTGGCGCGCAATTCTTTTTCACCAGCATGGAAATAAGTGGTGAGGGACACGGTGCCCGCCGGCACGCGTGTGGCGCGCTTGAGCCAGACGCGGGGGTAGAAGAGGTCGGACAGGGCCAGCAGGGAGCAGAAATCCAGTGGGCGCGGCGGTGCATCGCGCATCCACAGCCGCGTGACGCTGTCGTCCTTGTGCCGGTCGTCCCATTCCTGAGGGATCATGCCGCTGACCGGTCGCAGTTCGTAATGGTCCATCCAGGCCATGGCCTTCTCGTAGCGCATGGCCTGCAACTCCTGGGCTGCGGGCACGCGTGGCAGGGGCTGCTCGGTTTGGCTCCAGGTCTCGCGGCGCGCAGCAGTCACGGCCGTGGCCGTGGTCACCACCTGGGGCTGGCCCTGGCCATCGTTCTGCACGATGGCCGCCGTCCAGTGCTGGGTGGAACGGTTGGTACGCGCGGCCTGCAGCTGCACCTCGAACGGGCCTTGGGACAGCGCGGCGGCGAAGTTGACCGTGATGGACAGGGGCGCACCCAGCAGGTCCGGGTGCCGCAAGATGGCGGCCAGCACCGTGGCCGCGGTATAGCCCCCGAAGGGCCCCACCATGTTCCAGTAATCGGCACTGGTCTGGCCGGCATACCGGCCGGGCGCCAGGGCCTGCAGCTTCAGAGCCTGATCAAACGCGTGTGAGCTCATGGGGCTGAGTATCCAGGCTGCGCGCCTCGTCATCCGTCGCTTGCGGGACGGCCTCGTCCACAGGTCTGCCCAGGGACTGCAGGACCATGAGGCTGCGCGGCCAGAGCGTGGGCGCCATGGCCTCGCGGAAAAAACCGAAGTGGCCGATGCGCCGCGAGGGCACCTCGACTGGATGAATGATCTGCACCCGCTGCGGCGCGGCGCTGTACAGGCCCAGCAGGCTGCGTGTGCCACGCAAGGTCATGAGCTCGTCATCGCTGAAAGACCAGGCCAGCACAGGGAAACGTGCCCGCGCATAACGCTGCGCCACCTCCGGGCCTTCGGCACCCACGCTGTAACGCGGATGCATGCACCAGCGCCGCCACTGATGGATCACACCGGCCGGCAGATTGCCCACCATGCCCAGGCGCTTGCCCGGGAAGTAGCCGCAGACGCGTGTGGCCAGCGGCACCATGACGTGCCAGAAGAAGAGTACCTTGCGCTTGAGCTGGGGCGCATTCTCGCGCCAGTAGCCGCTGCCGGCGGCGATGCTGAAAAGCCCATTGACCTGGTCCGGATGCCGGAACAGGCCCGGCAGCTGCGCGCCCAGGCTGTGACCCAGCAGGTAGAGCGGCTGTGCAGGCCGCTCGCGCCGCGCCGTCAGCACCACGGTCTCGTAGTCACGCGCCCAGTCGAAGAGGTCGGCCTGGAAACCGCGGAGGGAGCGTTTGGGCACGTGGTCCAGTGAATCGCCATGGCCAC
>CAUPRZ010000196.1:0-5142 GCA_963513855.1 uncultured Hylemonella sp. | reverse complement strand
TCGGTAGGGCGCCACAGGACAGCAGCGCTCAGCACCAGCAGGACCGTGGCCAAGGCATTGGCCCAGGCATAAGCGTCCCAGCCGGCCAGCGCGCCCGGGCCCAGCACACGGACCAGCAGCGGACCGGCGATTTGCCCGAGCGCGAAGGCCATGGTCAGACGCGCCAGCAGCGGCGTGGGGTTCAGCGGCATACGTTCACGCGCCAGTTGCAGGCCGGCCATGGTGGTCGCCATGAAGGTGCCGCCCACTAGCACGGCCGATGCGGCCAGGGCCGGCAGCGCCTGCGAAAAAAGCGGCAGCGCCGTGCCCAGCGCCATGGTGGCTTGCGCGCAGGCCCAGAGCCGGCGGCGCGGCCAGGCCGAGAGCCAGCGCGCGGCGACCACCACCGACGCGGCGGCCGCCAGGCCGAACAGCGGCCAGGTGAGCCCGAAGACCAGGGGGTCGGCCACCTGCTGGCGCGCCATGACCGGTAGAAAGGTGGCCGGCACGATGTAGCCGAAACCCGCGATGCCGTAGCACAGCACCAGGGTCAGATGCCCGCTCCCCTTCGTCTGGGCGGGCGGTGTGGCCAGCGGCGCGGGTGCTGACGGCGCGACGCTGCCCCGCACCTGGGCCTGCACGAAGATGGCACCGGCCAGGGCCAACAAGCCCAGCTCGAGCCACAGATCGTCCGCGGCCTGTTGCCCGCCCAGCCAGGTGAGCAGGCCCGTGAGCGCGATGCCCAGGCCCACGCCGCTGTAGATCCAGGCGCCGGACCTGGGGGACTGCAGCCGGCCCAGCTCGGCCAGGCACCAGCTGCTGGTGTAGACCAGGGCCCAGGCACTGAACACCCCCGAGGCGGCGCGCAACACACCACCTGCAAAAACGCCCAGACCGTCCCAGGCCAGGGCCAGCGTGGTGAACGCCACGCCGAACAACGCCCACAGGAGGCCCTGCTGCGGCCGGGTGAACAACCGGGCCGCCGTCAGCGCGCCCAGCAGGTAACCCCCGTAATTGGCGGCCGCCCAGACCGCTCCATCCGCCACGCCCAGCGTGCCGTCACGTTGCATCAGGGGCAAAAGCGGCGTGAAGGCGAAACGCCCGATGCCCATGGCGACGGCCAGGGCCACGATGCCGCTGAGCACCACGTAGGCGATGGCGGGGTCTGGCGGGACGGGTCGGGTGTCTTGCATGGCCTGAATTGAACACCATCCGGTCTGATTTGAAAAATGAATTTTTTAGACTTATAGTTCTCTAAATGAGAAAGATTGATCTCAACGATTTGCACATCTTCCGCAGCGTGGTGCGCGAAGGCGGCGTCACGCGCGCGGCCACCCTGCTGCACCGCGTGCCGTCCAACGTCACCACCCGCATCAAGCAGTTCGAAGAACGTCTGGGCCTCGCGTTGTTCCGTCGCCAGGGCCGCGGCTTGGTGCTGACCGATGCGGGGCAGACCCTGCTCGGCCATGCTGACAAGCTGCTGCAGATGGCGGACCAGGCCGAACAGGCGTTGCAAGGCGGCACGGTGCGTGGTGTGCTGCGCCTGGGTTCGCTGGAGAGTGCGGCGGGTGCGCGCCTGCCCCCGGTGCTCTCGGCCTTCCACGCCCGCTACCCCGAGGTTGCGCTGGAACTCCAGACCGGTACCACAGCCGCCCTGCTGCGCCGGCTGGAACAGTTTGAAGTGGAAGCGGCTTTTGTGTCCGAGCCTTTCGACCAGGGCCAGTGGTCCACGCTGCCCGCCTTCGAGGAAGAACTGGTGCTCATCACGGCCAAGGACGCACCCCGACTTCGCCGCCCCGCCGATCTGGGCGGCCAGACCCTGGTGGCCTTCCCGCACGGCTGTTCTTACCGCCGTTGCCTCGTTGAGTGGCTGGCCGAGGATGGCGCATCGCCCTCGCGTTTGCTAGACCTGGGCTCCTATCACGCCATCGTGGCCTGCGTGGCCGCGGGCACGGGCGTGGCCATCGTGCCGGCCGAGGTGCTGGACCATGCGGTGCTGGGTGCCGAGGTGCAACGCCACCCGCTGCCGGCGCGGCTGCGGGTGAACCGCACGCACCTGGTGTGGTCGGGTGAAGCCAGCCCGACACTCAAGGCGTTGATCGAGTTGTTGCCCAAGCAACGCAGCAAAGCCGGAGCTACGAAGGCAAAGCCTGCTTTGCCCCCGACGGGCAAGACGCGCAGCCGATCCAGAGCTGCAGCCTGATCAGCTATTGATCTGCTGCCGGGCTATCGCCCGGCGTCGGCCTGCTGGTCGACCCAAGCCTTGTAGTTCCGGCGTCACATGCCCTTCGGGCATATGAGCCTGCACTGAAAGGCATGATCTCAACTTGTCAGTTGAGACCATGCCTTTTCCAGCCTTTTGATGCTCACCGGCTGCGGCGTGCGCAGCTCCTGTGCAAAGAAACTCACGCGCAGCTCTTCGAGCAACCAGCGGAATTCCTGCAGACGCTCATCCATCACGCCCTTGCGCTCGGCCACGAGACGCCAGTAACGCTGGTCCTGCGGCTTGAGTTCGCTCAGGCGTGAAGCATCACGCGCGGGGTCGGCGCGGTACTTGTCCAGGCGCAGGGTGATGGCCTTGAGGTAACGCGCGTAGTGCTGCAGCTGCGGCCAGGGGGTCTGGGCGATGAAACGTTTGGGCATGAGGCGCTGCAGCTGCTGCGTGCAATCGGCCGTGGCCTCGGGTGCGTTTTTGGTGTCCTTGATCTTGCGTGCGGCGGCGGCGTATTCGATGAGGATGACACCGGCCAGACGTGCCACCTCATTGGCGATCAGGGTCAAACGGCCCCTGCCCTCCTCCAGCCGTTTTTTGAAATCAAAGGGATCGGCGGGCAGCGGGTCCAGCAGGAAGGCACGGTCCAGGGCCACGTCGAGGATCTGCGCGCGCAGCTCTTCCATGGTGCCCAGCGGCATATAGGCCACGGCCATCTTCTGCAGGTCCGGGATGTTTTTCTCAAGGTACTTGAGGGCGTCCTTGATCTGCAGCGCAAACAGGCGGCGCAGGCCACCGCGGTGTTTGGCGGCGGCCACCTCGGGCTCGTCGAAGACTTCGATACTCACCGCGTCATTCTGGTCGATCAGCGCGGGGAAACCGATCAGCGTCTGCCCGCCCTTGCGGATTTCCATGAGCTCGGGCAGTTCACCAAAGGTCCAGGTCGTGTAGCGCTGGTCCGCGGGTACGGTGGGCGCTGCGGGTTTGCCGCTCTTCTCGCTGGCAGCAGGTTTGCCCGGTGTGGAGGCCGATGCGCTGCTCACTTCAGGCGCGGGCTGTGCGGCCAGCTTGAGCCCGGCCAGGGCCTGGAAAGCGCCGCGCGCCTGCGCGCCCAGCTCAGCCTTGAGCGCGCCCAGGTTGCGGCCCGTGCCCATCTGACGGCCGTGTTCGTCCACCACACGGAAGTTCATGAACAGGTGGGGCTGAAGCATGTCGAGCTTGAAGTCGGCGCGTTTCACGTCCAGGCTGGTGATGTCACGCACCTGCTTGAGCAGTGCGTCGGTCAGGCCGCCGCGGCCGAAAGCCTCGGGTGTACCCATCGTTTCCGCCAGCTTGGTGGCCGATTCGGGCAGGGGCACAAAACGGCTGCGCGGGCGCTGCGGCAGGCTTTTGAGCAAGGCCTGGATCTTGTCCTTGAGCATGCCGGGCACCAGCCACTCGCAGCGGTCTTCGTTGACCTGGTTCAACACGAACAGCGGCACACTGACCGTCAGGCCGTCGCGCGGATCACCGGGTTCGTGCAGGTAGCTGACGGCGCAATCCACCCCACCCAGGCGCAGGGTCTTGGGGAAGGCATTGCTGGTGATGCCCGCGGCCTCGTGGCGCATGAGCTCTTCACGCGTGAGGCGCAGCAGGTCCGGGTTCTTCTTGCTTTCTTCGCGGTACCAGCGTTCGCATTCAAACCCACTGCAGATCTCGGCCGGCAGCTGCTGGTCGTAATAGGCGTAGATGAGTTCGTCGTCCACCAGTACGTCCTGCCGGCGCGACTTGTGCTCCAGCTCCTCGACCTGGCGGATCAGCTTCTCGTTGGCCGCGACAAAGGGGAGTTTGGTCTCCCACTCGCCGCCCACGATGCCTTCGCGGATAAAGATCTCACGCGCGGCCACGGGGTCCACCCGACCGTAGTTGATGCGCCGCCCGCTGTAGACCACGATGCCGTAAAGCGTGGCCCGCTCCAGCGCCACCACCTCGGCCGCCTTCTTTTCCCAATGCGGGTCCAGCAGCTGCTTCTTGAGCAGGTGGCCGGCCACCTGTTCGATCCAGCCCGGTTCGATGTTCGCAATGCCACGGCCGAACAGGCGTGTGGTCTCCACCAGTTCGGCCACCACGATCCAGCGGCCGGGTTTCTTGCTCAGGTGCGCACCCGGGTGGCGGTGGAACTTGATGCCGCGCGCACCCAGGTATTCACCGGCACTCGCCTCTTCTTCGAGTTTGCAGCCCACGTTGCCCAGCAGGCCGGCCAGCATGGACAGATGCAGTTGCTCGTAGCTGGCCGGCGTCGTATTGATCCGCCACTTGTGCTCGGTCACCACGGTCAGCAACTGGCTGTGGATGTCGCGCCACTCACGCACGCGGCGGATGTTGATAAAGTTCTGGCGCAGCAGCTGTTCGTACTGGCGGTTGCTGAGCTTGTGCGTGGCCCCCGCACCGGCAGGGTGGGCGTGTTTGTCACCCCGCGCGTCGTTGATCCATTTCCAGAGCTTGAGGTAACCCGTGAACTCGCTTTTCTCGTCGTCGAACTTGGCATGGGCCTGGTCCGCCTGGGTCTGCATCTCCATGGGTCGGTCGCGCACGTCCTGCACGCTGAGGGCGCTGGCGATGATGAGCACCTCCTCCAGCGCGCCACGGGCCTTGGCCTCCAGGATCATGCGGCCCACGCGCGGATCCAGCGGCAGCTTGGCGAGTTCACGGCCCATGGGCGTGAGTTCGTTGGCCTCGTCCACGGCGCCCAGTTCGGCCAGCAGCTGGTAGCCGTCGGCAATGGCACGGCCCGAGGGCATTTCGAGGAAGGGGAAGTCTTCCACCACACCGAGGTGCAGGGACTTCATGCGCAGGATGACGGCGGCCAGCGAGGAGCGCAGGATTTCCGGCTCCGTGAATTTGGGCCGCAGCAGATAATCCTGCTCTTCGTACAAACGGATGCACACGCCGTCGGCCACGCGGCCGCAACG
>CAUPRZ010000195.1:0-5161 GCA_963513855.1 uncultured Hylemonella sp. | reverse complement strand
GTGCGCACCAGCTTCACGCTGGCACAGTCCTCGGTCGCCATGGCTGACTGGGCTGTAGACAAGGGCGGCATCAAGAAGGTAGAGACCCTGGTCAGCGACTACGGCCCGGGCCACGATGCCGAAAAGTTCTTCAAGGACCGCTACATCTTCAACGGCGGCACCGTCGTCGATACCCTGCGCGTGCCCATGCGCAATCCCGACTTCGCCCCCTTCCTGCAGAAGGTGCGTGACGCCAAGCCCGATGGTCTCTTCGTCTTTGTGCCCTCGGGCGCCGGCGCGGCCGTCATGAAGCAGTTCCTCGAGCGCGGTATGGACAAGGCCGGCATCAAGCTTATCGGCCCCGGTGACATCACCGATGACGACCAGCTCAACGACATGGGCGACGGCGCCCTGGGCGTGGTGACCTCGCACTTCTATTCGGCCCACCATCCCTCGCCCACCAACAAGAAGTTTGTCGAGGCCTTCAAGAAGGCCAACAAGGGCATGCGCCCGAACTTCATGGCCGTCGGCGGTTATGACGGCATGCGCGTGATCTACGAAGCGCTCAAGGCCACCAAGGGCCAGGGCGGCGGCGATGCCCTGCTGGCCGCCATGAAGGGCCAGGTCTGGGAAAGCCCGCGCGGCCCCATGTTCATCGACGCGCAGACGCGTGACGTCGTGCACAACATCTACCTGCGCAAGGTGGAGAAGGTGGGCGGCGAACTGCACAACGTGGAATTTGACGTCATCAAGGACGTCAAGGACCCCGGCAAGACCAAGTAAGAGGCTGATCCTGGGCGCCACCTTGTCCTGGGGTGGCGCCCATGTTTTTTGCACTGACCTGACATCACGAGCTCATGCTGACGATACTTTTTGATGGCATTGCCTACGGCATGCTGCTTTTCATCCTGGCGGTCGGCCTGTCCGTCACCATGGGGCTGATGAACTTCATCAACCTGGCCCATGGCGCGTTTGCCATGGTCGGTGGTTATGCCACCGTCATCCTGATGCAGCGCTACGATGTGCCTTTCCTGTTGTGCCTGCCCATCGCCTTTGTCGGCGTGGCCCTGATCGGCGCGGTGCTCGAACGCACCCTGTACCGGCCCATGTACAGCAAGCCGCACCTGGAGCAGGTGCTGTTTTCCATCGGCCTGACCTTCATGGCCGTGGCGGCCATGGACTACTTCATGACTTCCAGCCAGCAGATTGTTCAGCTGCCTGAATGGCTCAAGGGCCGGACCGAGATCGGTACTGATCCCTGGACCCTGGGCATGGGGCATTACCGTTTGTTCATCATTGCCATCTGTGCGGCCTTGACCATCGCCCTGCAGTACATCCTGGCCAAGACCCGCTTCGGCAGCCGTCTGCGTGCCTCGGTGGACGACCAGCGTGTGGCCGCCGGCCTGGGCATCAACGTCAACGTCGTCTTTCTGCTGACCTTCGCCGTGGGCTCGGGCCTGGCTGGTCTGGGCGGTGCGCTGGGCGCCGAGGTGCTGGGCCTGGACCCGACCTTCCCGCTCAAGAACATGATCTATTTTCTGATCGTGGTGGCCGTAGGCGGTACCTCGTCCATCACCGGCCCGCTGCTCGCGGCCCTGCTGCTGGGCATCGCCGACGTGGCCGGCAAGTACTACATTCCGCGCTTCGGCGCCTTCATCGTGTATTTCCTGATGATCGTCATCCTGATCTGGCGTCCGCAAGGTCTGTTCGTGCGCAAGGGGGGCAAATGAACACCCCGCAAAATTCCCTGCTCAACAAGCAGCGCTGGAAGCTCTGGGAGCCGCTGTTCTGGCTCGTGGCCCTGGCCTCGCCCTGGATTCTGGGCAGCCATGCCCTGATCATCAATGAGATCGCCATCGTGGCGCTGTTCGCGCTCTCGCTGGACCTGATCCTGGGTTATGCGGGCATCGTCTCCCTGGGCCATGCCGCCTTCTTCGGCATGGGCGCCTACGCGGCGGCCCTGTTCGCCAAACACGTCATGCCCGACCCGCTGACCGGCCTGGCCTTTGCCATCGCCGTGTCCACGCTGCTGGGGGCCGTGTGCTCGCTGACCATCATGCGCGGCACCGACCTCACGCGCCTGATGGTGACCATGGGCGTGGCCATGATCCTGATGGAACTGGCCAACAAGCTCGACATCACGGGCGGTGCCGACGGCCTGCAGGGCGTGCTCATGGGGCCGGTGCTGGGCCGTTTCGAGTTCGACCTCTATGGCCGGGTGGCCGCCTGGTATTCGATCACCGTGCTGTTGATCTTCTTTTTTCTGGCGCGTCGCCTGGCGCACTCGCCCTTCGGTGGCACGCTCATGGCCCTGCGTGACAACCGCCTGCGCGCCATGGCCATTGGCATCCCGGTGACCTCGCGCCTGGCCGTGATCTACACCATCGCTGCGGGCGTGGCCGGTGCGGCCGGTGGTCTGATGGCGCAGACCTCGAGTTTTGCATCCGTGGACCTGTTCGCTTTCGACCGCTCGGCCGACCTCATGCTGCTGGTCGTCATCGGCGGCACCGGCTGGCTTTATGGCGGTGTGGCCGGCGCTGTCGTGTTCAAGGTCATGCAGGACTGGATTTCCTCTATCACCCCGCAGTACTGGACCTTCTGGATCGGTCTCTTCCTCGTCGTGCTGATGCTGGTCGGTCGTGACCGTCTGATCCGTCCCTGGAACTGGTTCGGGGGCAAAAAATCATGAGCTCCCCTGAAATCGTTCTCTCCGCGCAGAACCTGGTCAAGCGTTTCGGCGGCATCACCGCCACCGGCAACGTCAGCCTGGACCTGCACAAGGGCGCACGCCATGCGCTCATCGGCCCCAACGGTGCCGGCAAGACCACGCTGATCAATTTGTTGACCGGCGTGCTGGAGCCCACCGAAGGGCGCATCCTGCTCGAGGGCAAGGACATCACCAACCTGGCACCGCACCAGCGTGTGCGTCGCGGCATGGTGCGCACCTTCCAGATCAACCAGCTCTTCGACACGCTCACGCCGCTGGAAACCCTGGCGCTGACCGTCTCGCAGCAGAACGGCCTGGGCACCCGCTGGTGGCAGGCGCTGGGGCGCAACAAGAGCGTGACCGAGCGCTGCGAACAGCTGCTCGAGCAGTTCCACCTCACCGAGGTGATGAACCAGAAGACCAATGTGCTGGCTTACGGCAAGCGCCGTCTGCTGGAGATCGCCATTGCCCTGGCCTGCGAGCCGCGTGTGTTGCTGCTCGACGAGCCCGTGGCTGGCGTGCCCGCCGGTGAGCGTGAAGAACTGCTGGAGACAGTCGCTGCTCTGCCGGCCGACGTGTCGGTGCTCCTGATTGAACATGATATGGATCTGGTTTTCAGCTTCGCCAAACGCATGACCGTGCTGGTCAACGGCACCGTTCTCACCGAGGGTGACCCCGAGACCATCGCCAACGACCCTCAGGTCAAGGCCGTGTACCTGGGCCATGGCGAGGAGGCCGCTCATGGCTGATCTCCTCAAGGTTGAGAGTCTGAGCGCCGGTTATGGCGAAGCCGTGGTGCTGAACAACGTGGCGGTGTCCCTGGCCCAGGGCCAGACCCTGGCCTTGCTGGGCCGCAACGGCACCGGCAAGACCACCTTCATGAACACCCTGGCCGGCGCCACGCGCCAGCACGGTGGCACCATCACGTTTGATGGCGTGGCCCTGCACAAGGTGCCGCTGCACCAGCGTGCCGCGGCCGGCATCGGCTGGGTACCGCAGGAGCGCAATATCTTCAAGTCGCTCACGGTGGATGAGAACCTCAGCGCCGTGGCCCGCCCGGGCCCCTGGACACCGGCACGCGCCTACGAGATGTTCCCGCGCCTGGCCGAACGCAAGACCAATCTGGGCACCCAGCTCTCGGGTGGCGAGCAGCAGATGCTGGCCGTGGCCCGCGCCCTGGTGCTCAACCCCAAGCTGCTGCTGTTGGACGAGCCGCTGGAGGGCCTGGCCCCCATCATCGTGCAGGAGCTGCTGCGTGCCATCCGCCGTATCACGCGTGAAGAGGGCCTGTCGGCCATCATCGTCGAGCAGCATCCCCAGGCCATCCTGGCCATCTCGGATGTGGCGGCCGTGCTGGACCGTGGCACCGTGGTGCATTCGGGTACGGCGAAATCGTTGCTGGACCAGCCCGAACTGCTGGACCGTTTGTTGGGCGTGGCGCGCTAAAGCGTGCTCCGCCTTTTTGTAGCGTCTTAGGAGATCAAGACATGAAGCTGAAGATCAACCGCCGCAGCACCGTGGCGCTGCTGCTGGGCGCCACGCTGGCGACTGCCGGCTGGGCCCAGTCCTTCCCGAACAAGGCCCTGCGCATCGTGGTGCCCTTTGGCCCCGGTGGCGTGGCCGACATCACGGCCCGTATCGTGGCGCAGAAGATGTCCCAGAACATGGGCCAGCCGGTCGTCATCGAGAACAAGCCCGGCGCCGGTGGCGTGGGCGCTGCCGACCTGGTCGCCAAGTCCACACCGGACGGCTACACCATGCTGCTGATGTCCAACGCCAGCGCCGTGACCGCCACCATGTTCACCAAGCTGCCCTTTGACATGTCCAAGGACTTCGCGCTGATCAGCACCATGGGTTACTTTGACATCGGTGTGGTCACCACCACCGAGTCCAAGTTCAAGACCATGGGTGAGCTGCTGGCCTACGCCAAGGCCAACCCCGGCAAGCTCAACGTGGGCAGCATCAACACCGGCAGCACCCAGAACCTGGCGGCCGAGCTGTTCAAGGCCAATGCCGGTGTCGACATGCAGATCGTGCCCTTCAACGGCACGCCGGCCGTGGTCAATGCCCTGCGCGGCGGCCAGATCGACGTGGCGGTGGAAATCCTCTCGCCCATCATGGGCCAGATCAAGGGCGGCGCCCTGCGCGCCCTGGCCATCACGGACGACCAGCGTTCGGCCTCGCTGCCCGATGTGCCGACCACCAAGGAAGTCGGTCTGCCGAACTACCTGGCCTCGTCCTGGAACGCCCTGGCCGTGCCCGCTGGCACCCCCAAGGACGTTGTGGCCCGCCTGAACCGTGAGATCGTGGCCGCCGTCAAGGACCCGGAAGTCAGCAAGAAGCTGCGTGACCTGGATATCGAGCCGCGCACCAGCACGCCCGAGCAGACCCAGGGCATCCTGCAGCGCGATATCAAGCGCTGGGGTGATGTGATCATCAAGGCTAACATCCCCCGTCAGTAAACCGGACGGTCAT
>CAUPRZ010000194.1:0-5177 GCA_963513855.1 uncultured Hylemonella sp. | reverse complement strand
TGATCGGCGTGCTGACGGGCTATATGGGCGCCGCGCCGGGCCTGATCTGGGCTGCGGGCTCCATGGCTGTGGTGCTGGCCCCTGTGCTCGTGCCCCTGGCCATCTGGATCTACACCTTCGTCTTCATCTTTGCGGCCCTCTGGTTCTCGCATTACGGCCTGGCCGCCCTGGCCGCGCTGCGCGGCGAACCGCTGGCCACCACGGCCCGTGTCGGGCCCGAGTCTGAACCCGTTGCCACAATCTCTGGTCATGGTTGATGCGTCCACGGCCTTCGGCCTCATCATCATTGGCGACGAGATCCTGTCCGGCAAACGTGCCGACAAGCACCTGCCGCGGGTGATTGAACTGTTGTCGGCGCGCGGCCTGCAGCTGGCCTATGCCGAATGTGTGGGCGATGAGCCGGCACGCATCACCGCCACCTTGGAACGTGCTTTTGCCTCGGGGGATGTGGTGTTTTCCTGCGGCGGGATCGGCGCCACACCGGACGACCATACGCGCCAGTGCGCAGCGCGTGCGCTCGATCTGCCCCTGGCCCTGCATCCGCAGGCTGAAGCGCTGATCCGCGAGCGCATGCAGGACGTGGCGCGTGAGCAGGGCCTGAGCTACGAGCCCGATCGGGCCGACAATGTGCACCGCCTCAATATGGGCGTGTTCCCGGCCGGTGCTCACATCATCCCCAACCCCTACAACAAGATTCCCGGCTTCAGCTGTCCCGCGCCGGGTGGGCGGGGAGCGGTGCATTTCGTGCCGGGTTTTCCGGTCATGGCCTGGCCCATGATCGAGTGGGTGCTGGACACGCAGTACGCCCATCTTTTCCATCGCCGGGACTGGCGTGAGCAGTCGCTCATCGTCTATGGCGCCATGGAGGCAGCCCTGACGCCGCTGATGGAGGCCATCGAGGCCCGATACGCCGGGATCAAGGTCTTCAGCCTGCCCAGTGTGGACCACCCCCAGCACGGCCGACATATCGAACTCGGGGTCAAGGGCGAGGCCTTGCAGGTCGCCCCGGCCTATGCTGACTTGCTGGCCGGTTTGCACAAACTGGGCGCAAGAACTGGCCCTGAATTGGTGCGAAACTAGTATTGCCTTGTTTTGGTGCCATTTAAATGCACCAAAATAAAGCCATATTCTTGGGCTACGTACAGACTCTGTGCGTGCAAGTCCGGGAAGGCTGAAAACTCAGGGCAAAATAGGCAATTCTGCGCAGGCAGGTGCCAAGTGGATTGGCACAAAAACTGCATTCAGTGACCTGCGTAACTTTCAATCAACCTTCCAACAGGAGTTCCAGATGGCCAAGACCGTCGCAGACGTGATCAAGATGGTGAAGGAAAACGAAGTCAAGTTTGTTGATTTCCGCTTCACCGACACCCGTGGCAAGGAACAGCACGTGACCGTGCCGATTTCCCACTTTGATGAAGACAAGTTCACCTCGGGCCACGCCTTTGACGGTTCGTCCATTGCCGGCTGGAAGGGCATCGAGGCTTCGGACATGCAGCTCATGCCCGACCCGAACACCGCCAACATCGACCCCTTCTTCGAAGAAACCACCCTGTTCCTGCAGTGTGACGTGGTCGAGCCCAGCGACGGCAAGGCCTATGACCGCGACCCGCGTTCCATCGCCAAGCGCGCCGAAGCCTATCTGAAGGCCTCCGGCATCGGCGACACCGCCTACTTCGGCCCCGAACCCGAATTCTTCATCTTCGACGGCGTGCGTTGGGCCAACGAACCCGGCAACGTGATGTTCGCCATCGACGAATACGAAGCACCCTGGAACAGCGGCAAGCAGCTCGAAGGCGGCAACCGCGGCCACCGTCCCACCACCAAGGGCGGTTATTTCCCGGTGCCCCCGGTCGACAGCACGCAGGACATGCGCGCCGAGATCTCCCTGATCCTCGAATCCCTGGGCATTCCGGTCGAAGTGTTCCACCACGAAGTGGCGGGCGCCGGCCAGAACGAAATCGGCACCAAGTTCAGCACGCTGGTCCAGCGCGCCGACTGGACGCAGAACCTGAAGTACGTGGTCTGGAACGTGGCCAATGCCTACGGCAAGACCGCCACCTTCATGCCCAAGCCCTACGCTGGCGACAACGGCTCCGGCATGCACGTGCACCAGTCCATCTGGAAGGACGGCAAGAACCTGTTCGCTGGTGACGGCTACGCCGGCCTGAGCGATTTCGCCCTGTACTACATCGGCGGCATCATCAAGCACGCCCGTGCCCTGAACGCCATCACCAACCCCGGCACCAACAGCTACAAGCGCCTGGTGCCCGGCTTCGAAGCCCCGGTGAAACTGGCCTACAGCTCGCGCAACCGTTCCGCTTCCATCCGTATCCCCTTTGTGGCCAACCCCAAGGGTCGCCGCATCGAGGCGCGTTTCCCCGATCCGTCGGCCAACCCCTATCTGTGCTTCTCGGCCCTGATGATGGCCGGTCTGGACGGCGTGGAAAACAAGATCCACCCGGGCGAAGCCGCCACCAAGGATCTGTACCATCTGCCCCCGGAAGAGGACAAGCTGGTGCCGACCGTCTGCCACAGCCTGGACCAGGCGCTGGACTATCTGGACAAGGACCGCGCCTTCCTGACCAAGGGTGGCGTCTTCACCGATTCCATGCTCGATGCCTACATCGAGTTGAAGATGGGCGAAGTCACGCGCTTCCGCATGGCGCCGCACCCGGTCGAGTACGACATGTACTACTCCCTGTGAGGGGTGGTGCAGGGCTGTGATTCGTTACAGCCTGTCGCAAAAAAAGGACGGCTCCGGCCGTCCTTTTTCATTCCGGAGACCTTCAGGGGGTTTGAAAAGCCACCGAAAATGTGGATACTGCTAGACCGTCCCTGCATTCCGGTGCGCGGAGAACCCCATGAAAAAGCCTTTATTGATGTCGTTGACAGCTACGCTTTTCGTAGCAAGCCTGACAGACGCCAGTCTGGCCCAGGCCCAGAACCGCATTTACCGCTGCGGCAATGAGTACACCAACACCGTGCCACCCGGCCAGAAGGGCTGCAAGCTGGTCGAGGGTGGCAATGTCACCATCGTGCAGCGCCAGCGCCCGACGGAGAGCGTGCGCCTGGCCGCCACCACCCAGGTGGTGAACGATATGGAGGCGCAGCGCCAGCGCCAGCGGGATGTCGATGCCCGCATGATCCTGGAAGCCGAGCTGCGCAAGGCCGAGTCCCGCCAGGCCGAGCTGATCAGGGAATACAACAATGGCGAGCCTGAAAAGGTGGGCCCCGAGTTCCGCAACCACCAGAGGTACCTGGACCGCGTGGCCGAACTCAAGTCCAGCATCGAGCGCAATGAAAGTGACCTGTCGGGTCTCAAGCGCGAACTTGACCGGCTGCCTTCGACTGCGGCCTCCGCTTCTGAGTCAAAATAGACGGCTTGAAACCGTCTGATACTCCCCCAAGCCGCTTCCAGCCCTTCGACCTTCTGGCGACGCTTGTTGCCGTCGTGCATAGCGATGGTGCCGTGGTCTACGCCAATGCGGCGCTCGAAGATGCACTGGGCATGTCCCGTCGCAGCATCGAAGACTCCTATCTGCCTGAACATTGCACGGAACCCCAGGTCCTGCTGCAGGCACTTGCGGGCCTGCGGGCCAATGAGTTTGCTGCTCTGCGCTACGACGCCTGGCTCAAACGTTCTGGCCGGGACCCCTTGCCGGTCCATGTCATCCTGACCCAGACCGACCAGCCCGACGACATCCTGGTCGAGATGCTGCCGCTGGAGCAGCAGGCCCGCCAGGAGCGCGAGGAGCGACTGATCGACCAGGCCCAGGCCAACAAGGAGCTGATCCGCAACCTCGCGCACGAGATCAAGAACCCGCTGGGTGGCATCCGTGGCGCGGCCCAGCTGCTCGAGATGGAGATCGAGGGCCAGCTCATCGAGTACACGCGGGTCATCATCCACGAGGCCGATCGCCTGCAGACCCTGGTCGACCGCCTGCTGGCGCCGCACCGCCGTCCCCACGTGGTGGGTGACGTCAATATGCATGAGGTCTGTGAGCGCGTGCGCTCGCTGATCCTGGCCGAGTTCCCGCGTGGTCTGCGCGTGGTGCGCGACTATGACACCTCCATCCCCGAGTTCCGGGGGGATCGTGAACAGCTGATCCAGGCCGTGCTCAACATTGCGCACAACGCCTGCCAGGCGCTGGCCGAGCGTATAGCCGTGGGTGATGCGCGCCTGACTTTCCGCACCCGGATTGCTCGGCAGACCACTTTCGGCAAGCAGCGCTACAAGCTGGCACTGGAATTGCATGTCATCGACAACGGGCCCGGCGTGCCGGACTCGATCAAGGACCGTATCTTTTTTCCCCTGGTCTCAGGGCGTGAAGGCGGTTCCGGTCTGGGGCTGACGCTGGCGCAAACCTTTGTCCAGCAACACCATGGCCTGATCGAGTGTGACAGCGAGCCAGGCCGGACTGATTTCAAAATATTGATACCGCTGCCCTGAGAAAGGCAGCATGACCTAAGGGTAATGCCGACATGAAGCCGATTTGGATCGCCGATGATGACCAGTCCATACGCTTCGTGCTGGAGAAGGCGCTGCAACGCGAGCAGATGCCCACGCGCAGCTTCACCAATCCACGGGAAGTGCTGGCTGCACTCGATGATGAGGGCGAAGGCCCCCAGGTGCTGGTGAGCGACATCCGCATGCCCGGTGGCTCCGGCCTGGAGCTGCTGGAGAAGGTCAAGGCCCGTCACCCCGGCCTGCCCGTCATCATCATGACGGCCTTCTCCGATCTGGACAGCGCCGTCTCGGCCTTCCAGGGTGGCGCTTTTGAATACCTGCCCAAGCCTTTTGATATCCCCAAGGCGGTCGAGCTGATCCGCCGTGCGGTGGACGAAAGCCAGCGCGAGGAAGTGGCGCTGGAGACCATCGCCAGCGCGCCCGAGATGCTGGGCCAGGCCCCGGCCATGCAGGACGTGTTCCGCGCCATCGGCCGTCTCTCGCAGAGCAACGTCACGGTGCTCATCACCGGTGAGTCGGGTTCGGGCAAGGAGCTGGTGGCACGCGCGCTGCACACACATTCGCCGCGTGCCAACGGTCCTTTTGTGGCCATCAACACCGCAGCTATCCCGAAGGACCTGCTCGAGAGTGAACTCTTCGGTCATGAGCGCGGCGCTTTCACGGGCGCGCAAACCATGCGCCGCGGCCGTTTCGAGCAGGCCGATGGGGG
>CAUPRZ010000193.1:0-5199 GCA_963513855.1 uncultured Hylemonella sp. | reverse complement strand
CTTATGGCCAGGGTTATTTCCTGGGCCTGCCGGATGGTGAGGTCTCACCGGACATCCAGCCCGAAGCCGGCCGGGTGCTGCAGGACACCCGCGTGGCCGTCATGCCCGAGCAGCGTTACGTGGCGCGTCGCGGGCAGTTGCGCCATCTCTCGGTCATCCATGCGCCGGCCGTGGCGCCAACGACTAGCAACGACGAGGTGGCGGCCATCTTCCAGGCCCACCCCGAACTACACGCCATGGCCGTGGTGGATGACGAGCGCCCCCAGGCCATCCTGAACCGGCAGCAGTTCATGGACCACTACGCCACGCTCTACTTCCGCGAGATCTTCGGCCGCAAGTCCTGCCTCATGCACGCCAACCACGAGCCGCGCCTGATCGAGCGCAGCCACGACATTGAGGAGCTGGTGGGCATCCTGACCTCACAGGACCAGCGTTACCTCAGCGACGGCTTCATCGTCACCGAAAACGGGCGCTACGTGGGCCTGGGCACGGGCGACCAGCTGGTGCGTTCGGTCACCGAGCTGCGGCTGGAGGCCGCGCGCCACGCCAACCCGCTGACCTTTCTGCCGGGCAACATCCCGATCAGCCTGCACATCAAACGCCTGCTCGAAAGCGGCGGCGATTTTGTCGCCTGCTACATCGACATGAACAACTTCAAGCCCTTCAACGACCAGTACGGTTACTGGCGCGGCGACGAGATGATCCGCCTGCTGGCGCGCCTGGCCGCGGCGCACAGCGATCCGCAGCGCGACTTCGTGGGCCATGTGGGCGGGGACGACTTTCTCATCCTGTTTCAGAGCGGTGACTGGACGGCGCGCTGCGAACGCATCGTGGCCGAGTTCGCCCTGCAGGCGCGTGAGCTCTATGACGATACCGCGCACGTGAACGGTGGCATCCATGCCGAGGACCGCCACGGCGTGATGCGCTTTTTCCCCTACACCACGGTCTCCATCGGCGCCGTGCCGGCCAGTCAGCGCGATTACCGTGACGCCGAGGAAGTGGCCAGCCGTGCGGCCCTGGCCAAACACGAGGCCAAGCTCACGGGGCAGGGCTTGCACGTGATGCCCGGGCGTCACGCGCCCAGCGCCTGAGTACTGTGCCCGTCACCGATTCTTCATGCCGACGACACGCCGTGGTCACATGACGCTTTCATCATCACCTCAACTTATGAGGAGATGTCCATGAAGGTTGCTGTCATCGGTGCAGGTTATGTGGGGCTGGTCACCGCCAGCTGTCTGGCCGAACTGGGCCACGAAGTGGTCTGCATGGACAGCGATGCACGGCGCGTCGAGCTGCTGCGCTCGGGTGTCGTGCCTATCTACGAACCGGGCCTGGATGCCCTGATCCAGCGCAACACACAGGACCAGCGCCTCTTTTTCACCACCCGCTTGGTGGACGCGCTCGAAGCCGCCGAGGTGCTGTTTATCGCCGTCGGTACGCCGCCCAAGGAAGACGGCTCAGCCGATCTGGCCCATGTGCTGGAGGTCGCGCGCCAGGTGGGCGCCACGTTGACCCAGCCGCTGGTGGTGGTCAACAAGTCCACCGTCCCTGTCGGCACGGCGGAGCGTGTGGGCGAGGTGCTGGTGCAAGGGCTGACCGCACGTGGCCTGCCGGCGCACCAGGTCGCCGTGATCTCCAACCCCGAATTCCTCAAGGAAGGCGCGGCGATCGACGACTTCATGCGCCCCGACCGCATCGTCATCGGCCTGCCAGCCGGCGCTCCCGGTGAGATGGCCCGCACGGTCATGATCCGCCTCTACGCTTCACTCAATCGCCACCACGAACGCACGGTCTGGATGGACGTGCGCAGCGCCGAACTGACCAAGTACGCGGCCAACGCCATGCTGGCCACACGCATTTCCTTCATGAACGAGATGGCCAATCTGGCTGATCTCGTGGGCGCCGATGTGGACGCCATCCGCCGCGGCATCGGCAGCGACAGCCGCATCGGCCCCAGCTTCCTCTACGCGGGCACAGGTTACGGCGGCAGCTGTTTCCCCAAGGACACGCGTGCCCTCATGCAGACGGCGCAGCAGCACGGCAGCCATATGCATCTGGTCGACGCCACCGAGCGCGTCAACCAGGCCCAGCGCCAGGTGCTGTCGCGCCGGGTGCTGTCGCACTTCGGTGTCAATCTGCAGGGTCGCCGCTTCGCCATCTGGGGCCTGGCCTTCAAACCGCAGACCGACGACATGCGCGAAGCCCCCAGCCGTCACCTGATCCGCCAGCTCATCCTGCGCGGCGCCGAGGTGGTGGCTCATGACCCCGTGGCCATGGAAGCCGCCCAGACCGTGCTGGCCGAAGATCTGGCCGACATTCCGAATGGCCTCGCGCGCCTCAAGCTGGTGAGCGATGCGACCGCTGCCCTCGACGGCGCCGACGCCCTGCTGCTCGTCACCGAGTGGAAGCAGTTCCACAACCCCGACTTCAGTCTCATCCGCGAAACCCTGCGTTACCCGCTGATCATCGACGGCCGCAACCTCTACGACCCGCAACAGCTGCAGGAACTCGGCATTGCCTACCAGGGCATCGGCCGGCGCAACGCACTCGCCGTGCTGGCCGAGGCCCAGGCCGCCCGCCTGGCCGCCACGGCGCCCGTCGTCGCCGAGCCGGCCTGAGGCGCGTGACGCGCACCTCCCGCTTGCCAGCCGGTTTCGGCTGGCTCATGGCTGCGCAGTTTTTGTCGGCCCTGGCCGACAACGCGCTGCTCATCGTCACCATTGCGCATCTGCAGGTGCTGGGCGCGCCCCTGTGGTGGGCGCCGCTGCTCAAGTTCAGCTTCACCCTGTCCTATGTTTTGCTGGCACCCTTCATCGGCGCGCTGGCCGATGCGGTCTGCAAGCGCCGCCTCATGATGTGGATGAACGGGCTCAAGCTGCTGGGCGCGCTGGCCCTGCTGGTGGGCGTGCACCCCATGCTGGCTTTTGCACTCGTGGGCCTGGGCGCCTCGGCTTACGCGCCGGCCAAGTACGGTCTGCTGACCGAAAGCGTGCCACCGGCCGCGCTGGTGGCGGCCAATGGTTGGGTGGAGTCGGCCGTGGTGCTCTCGGTTCTGCTGGGCACGGTGCTCGGTGGCCTGCTGGTGGCGCCTTTGTGGCTGGGCTCGGATGCCGCGCTCTGGGCGGGTGAGGTGTGGCCGCTGTCGGCCGGGGCCTCCACCTCCGCACTCAACGTCTCGTTGGCCATCGTCATTGGGCTGTACGCGCTGTCGGCCCTCTGCAATCTGCGTATCGTGCCCAGCGGCGTGTCTTATCCGGTGCGTGGGCGGCATCCGCTGCAGATGCTGGCCGACTTTCGGCATGCCAACGCCATGCTCTGGCGCGACCGCAGCGGTGGCCTCTCGCTGACCGTGACCACGGTGTTCTGGGGCCTGGGCGCCATGCTGCAGTTTGCGGTGTTGCTGTGGGCCGTGCAGTCCCTGGGCCTGGGCCTGGACCAGGCGGCCTATCTGCAGGGTATCGTGGCCCTGGGCGTGGTGGGTGGGGCCGTGCTCGTGGCCAGCCGTCTGCGCCTGCGCCACGCCACGGCCGTGCTGCCGCTGGGCCAGTTCATGGGGGCTTTTATGGTGAGTGCGCTCTTCATCACCGATTGGCGAGCCGCCGTGCCCGTGTTGCTGGCCGTGGGCGCGTTGGGCGGCATGATGGTGGTGCCCATGAACGCGCTCTTGCAGCACCGCGGCCACCGTCTGCTGACGGCGGGCCAGTCCATTGCGGTGCAGGGCTTCAACGAGAACCTCAGCATCCTGGTGTTGCTGGGTCTTTATGCGGGGCTGATTGCGCTGGAAGTGCCGGCACAGGTGGTCATGGCCCTGGGCGGCCTGGGCCTGATGCTCTTCATCGGCGCCACCCTCTGGCGCCGGTGCCGCCGGACAGGGCTCAAGGCCCTCTCAGGCCACCTGCTGCGCGGGGATTGAGAGCGGCTGGCCGCCGGATGTGATGTGGCCGGCAATGGCCATCTTCATCACACTTTCGATCTGCGCCACGATGCCGCCCCAGTCGTTCTGGCGAGCGGCCTCACGTGCGGCGGCGCGCAGGCGCTGTCTTAGGGGGGCGTCTTGTGCCAGCTCGGCCAGCTGGCGCACGAAAGACTCTTCATCATCCATCGCGGCCAGCAGGCCCGTGCGACCCGGCGTGATGTTTTCCGAAGCCGCGGCGTAGTCGTAAGCCAGCACGGCCAGGCCGCTGGCCATGGCTTCGAGCACCACATTGCCGAAGGTCTCGGTCTGGCTGGGGAAACCGAAGATGTCGGCGCTGGCGTAGTGCCGTGCCAGTTCCATCCGGTCCAGCTGGCCCGTGAGGATGGCATCGGGTGCCAGGGCCTGCAGCTCGGCGCGCATGGGGCCGTCACCCACCAGCACCAGCTTCAAATCGGGCTGCACCAGTTTGGTCTGGGCGTAGGCGCGCACCAGCAGGGGCAGGTTTTTCTCGCGCGCCAGGCGGCCTACGCAGAGCAGCACGGGGGTGTCGGGCCCCACGCCCCAGCGCTCGCGCAACGTTTCGTCACGGCGGGCAGCGTCGAAGAGGGCGGTGTCCACACCCCGTGCCACCACCTGCAGGCGTTCGAAGCCGGACTGTTCCAGGCGCTCAGCCAGGCCCCGTGTGGGCACCATGGTGGTCAGCGTCTGGTTATGGAAACGGCGCAGGTAGGCCATGATGGGCTTGCTGAGCCAGCCCATGCCGTAGTGGCTGCTGTAGGCGTGGAAGTTGGTACGGAAGTCCGAGGTCGTGGGAATGCGCAGCTTGCGCGCCACGCGCAGCGCCGACCAACCCAGCGGGCCTTCGGTGGCGATGTGGATCAGGTCGGGCCGCTGCAGCGTCCACAGCGGCTCCAGCTGGCGGCGCGAGGGCAGGCCCAGCTGCAGGTGCGGATAACGCGGGATGGCCATGCCGCGCATGAGCACGTCCTTGCCCTGTTCCTGAGGCGCGGCTGGCCCGTCGGCGCCCTGGCGCGGGCGCACCAGCTGCACATGGTGGCCGCGCTCGCGCAGGCCCTGCACCACACGCTGCAGCGTGAGCGCCACGCCGTTGACCTCGGGCGGGTAGGTCTCGGTGACCACAGCAACACGCAAGTGCGTCTGTGCCGCAGGCAGGTCTTCGATCAGCAGGTCGGTGGTGTCGGGTTTCTTGCAGCCATCTTGCTCACCGTTTATCTCAGTTCGATGACAGCGTGGCGCCTGTGCATCGACAGCCTGTGAAATTT
>CAUPRZ010000192.1:0-5240 GCA_963513855.1 uncultured Hylemonella sp. | reverse complement strand
CTTGATGGCTTGCAGGATGGCCAGCAGGTCCTGCGGCGTGGCGCCCAGGGTGTTGAGCGCGCGCACCACGTCGGCCAGCTTGGGCGAGGGGGGCAGCTGGATCAGCATGCCCGGCTCCTGCCGCACCTCGATGGTGGCCTGCTCGGTGACCACGGTCTGACCACCCGAGAGCGGGCCGGGTTGGCTGATCACCGGTCTGGACGTGATGCTGATCGATAGGTTGCCATGCGCAATCGCGCAGGGGCCCAGGGTCACGGCCTGGTTGAGCACGATGGAGCCGGTGCGTGAGTTGATCACCACCTTGGCGGCAGGGATCGAGTTCTCCAGCGGCAGCTCCTCCAGTTCGGCAAGGAAGTTGATGCGCTCGTTGGGGGTGGTGGGCGCGCGCACGTCTACCGTGCGGCCGTCGAGTGCGCGGGCTACGCCGTCGCCGAAACGGGTGTTGATGGCACCGGCCACACGGCGCGCGGTCTGGAAGTCGCTGGCTTCGAGGCTGAGCCGGATGCTGTCGCCTTCAAGCAGGGGCGTGGGCACGGCGCGCTCGATCTGGGCCCCGGCCGGGATGCGGCCCGCGCTCAGGTGGTTGACCTGCACGCGGCTGCCACCGGCGGCGGCGCCTGCGCCGGCGATGATCAGGTTGCCCTGGGCCAGCGCGTAGACCTGGCCGTCGGCACCGCGCAGCGGCGTGGCGATCAGCGTGCCGCCCTTGAGGGATTTGGCATTGCCCAGCGAAGAAACGGTGACATCCACGTTCTGGCCGGGGCGGGCGAAGGGTGGCAGTTGGGCCGTGACCAGCACCGCCGCCACGTTCTTGAGCTGCAGGCGCGAGGCCAGTTCGGGTGCCAGCGAAATGCCCAGCTGCTGCAGATAGTTGCTCAGGGTCTGCGTGGTGTAGGGCATCTGCGTGGTCTGGTCGCCCGTGCCGTCCAGGCCGATGACCAGGCCAAAACCCGTGAGCTGGTTGCTGCGCACGCCTTCGATGGCCGCCACTTCTTTGATGCGGCCAGCCTGGGCCGGCGCGATGGCCAGCAACCCCAGCAGCAGGGCTGTGGCGAGGCGGGCAAAAGTGCGGGTGTTCATGGTGCGGGTCTCAAGTTCTGGTGGGGCCGGTCGAAGTAGTCGGTAAGCGAAGTGCTGGACTTCAGAACGGCGACACGTTCATGAAAAAGCGCGTGAGCCAGCCCACGGTCTGGGCTTCCTGCTGCGGCCCGCGTCCCTTGGACTCGACGCGCACATTGGCCACGGCGCTGGAGTTCACGAGGTTGCCGGGCAGGATGGCCAGCGGATCGATGGTGCCGGTGAATCGCAGCACGTCGACGTTGTGGTTCAGGCCGATCTGCTTTTCGCCCACCACCAGCAGGTGGCCGTTGGGCAAAAGCTCGGCCACGGTGGCCGTGATGGTGCCCGCGAAGGTGTTGGCCGCTTCGGTGCCGCCCTGGCCCGAGAAGTCGACCTCGCTGCCGGCACCGATGCGCAGGCGGTTCTCGGCCACGGTGCCCGGGAACTTCAGGCCCGGGATGGCGGTGATGCTGCCTTCGATGTTGCTGCTGCGCGCGGCCGTGGAGCTGGACTTCTGGCTGGCCGTGACGTTTTCGACGATGCGGATGGTCACGATGTCGCCGACCTGGCGCGCGCGCCGGTCTTCGAAGCTGGCGCGGTAGGTGGTGGGCTGGAACAGGCTGCCGCTGGGCAGGCGCGAGGCCGGCTGGGCCGGCTGCTGGGCCAGCGCCGGCGCAGCGAAGTCCACCAGCGCAGGCTTGGGCGTGCCGGCGCAGCCCGCCAGCATGGCGGCGCCGAGGATCAGGCCGAGGGTTTTCATCACAGTTGCCCCAGCTTCTGCAGCATCTGGTCCGAGGTCTGGATGGCCTTGGAGTTCATCTCGTAGGCGCGCTGGGTCTGGATCATGGTCACCAGTTCCTGCACCACGTTGACGTTGGAGGTCTCGACAAAACCCTGCATGAGCTGGCCCAGGCCGTTGGTGCCGGGCGCGCCCGTGTTGGGCTGGCCCGAGGCTGCGGTTTCGGCATAGAGGTTCTGGCCGCGCGGCTCCAGGCCCGCGGGGTTGATGAAGCTGGCCGTCGCGATGGTGCCGATGGGCTGGGGCGCGACCTGGCCCGGGATGGTGGCCGTCACATTGCCATCGGTCGAGATCGAGACATTGGTGGCGTTGGCGGGCACGGTGATGCCGTTGGCCACGGGCAGGCCATTGCTGGTGACTAACTGGCCTTGCGAGTTGACCTGGAAGGCGCCGTCGCGTGTGTAGTTGATCGTGCCGTCGGGCATGGTGACCTGGAAAAAGCCATTGCCCTGGATGGCCACGTCCAGGCCGTTGCCCGACTGCTGCAGGCTGCCCTGCGTGAAGGTGCGGCTGGTGGCCACGGTGCGCACGCCCAGGCCCACCTGCAGGCCCGTGGGCAGCTGCGATTGCTCGGACGTGGCGGAGCCGGCCTGGCGCAGGTTCTGGTACATCAGGTCTTCGAACACGGCGTGCGCGCGCTTGAAGCCGTTGGTCGAGGAGTTGGCCAGGTTGTTCGAGATGACGTCCAGCTGCATCTGCTGGGCTTCCATGCCGGTCTTGGCAATCCACAGGGCGTTGAACATGGCAGTTTCCTAGAGGGGCTGGAGGAGGCGCTTCAGCCCTGCAGGCTGAGCAGCTGGCCGGCGGAGCGGTCGTTGGATTCGGCGGTCTGCAGCAGGCGCATCTGCTGCTCGAACTGCCGGGCGGTTTGGATCATCCCCACCATGGTTTCCACGGCGTTCACATTGGAGCCTTCGAGCGTGCCCACCAGCATGCGGGCGTTGGCGTCGTTGGGCAGGGGGTTGCCCGTGGCCGGACGGAACAGACCGTCGGTGCCTCGCTTGAGCGGGTCCTCGACGGTGGGCGTGGCCAGCTTGAGGCGTCCCACCACGTTGGACGGCTGGTTACCGGTCTTGGCGCTGATGGTGCCGTCAAAGCCCAGGCTGATGACCGAGTCCTGCGGTAGCTGGATGGGCGCGCCACCGTCGGACAGTACGGACAGGCCGGTGCTGGTCTGCAGGATGCCTGTGGCCGAGATCTCGAAGCCGCCGCCGCGGGTGTAGGCCTCGGTACCGTCCAGGCCCTGCACGGCAAACCAGCTGTTGCCCGTGGGCATGGCGTCGAGGTCGCGGCCCGTGCGCAGGGCCGGGCCCGGGGCGTCGCGGTGGCCAGCCGTGGCTTCGAGGGCGAGCACGCGTGTGGTGGCGCCATCGCCGCGCAGGGGCACGGCTCGGTAGGTCGAGAGCTCGGCCCGGAAGCCACTGGTGCCGACGTTGGCCAGGTTGTGGGACAGCACGGATTGCCGGTGCGCCGCGGCATTGGCCCCGGTCATCGCGGTGTAGATCATGCGGTCCATGGCGTGGCTCCTTCAGCGTGGTGGGGGGTCAGCGCAGGTTCACCAGGGTCTGGAGCACCTGGTCTTGCGTCTTGATGGTCTGGGCGTTGGCCTGGTAGGCGCGCTGCGCGGTCATCATGTTCACGAGCTCGGCCGTCAGGTCCACGTTGGAGTCTTCCAGCGCGCCGGCGCGGGTGGCACCGAACTTGCCCTGGCCGGGCTGGCCCATGAGGGGCTGGCCCGAGGCATAGGTCTCGGCCCAGTTGTTGTTGCCGATCGGCTCCAGACCCTGCACGTTGCGGAAGTCCGCCAGTGCCAGCATGCCGGCAGCCTGGGTCTGGCCGTTGGAATAACGCGCGGTGACCACCCCCTGTTCGGAGATCGCCATGCCCACGAAGGAGCCAGCGGTGTAGCCGTTCTGGGTCAGATCGGTGACGCCGAAGGCCGCGGCGTACTGGGTCACATTCGAGATGTCGAAGGTTGCGACGATGTCCGGCGTGACGGCCGATGCCGTGGGGATGGTCACGGTGGGCATGACGACCGGGAAGGTCAGCTGGCCCGTGGCATCAAAGCGCATGCTGAACAGCGGGGTGTTGGCAGGGACCGTGGGCGGGGCATTGGCGTCCCACACTTCCCAGACATCCTCAGCCGGCGGGCCGACGACGGAGGTGTCGCGGGTGAAGTAGACACTGAACAACTCGGGGTTGCCCTGGGAGTCATAGACGTTGAGCGCCGTGCCATAGGTGGTGTAGGGTGGCGTATCGGTCACCGGGTCGTAGATCGCGGTGTCGGCGGCGTTCAGGTTGAACTCGGCCGTGATGCTGGTCGTGGCCTGGGCCGGGATGGGCGCGCCCGTGGGCAGCACCAGGGGGCCGGGGGTGGTACTGGTGGGCACACCGGCGGTGGTGGTGGGGTAGCCCATGACCTGGGCGCCGGAGTTGGTGATGATGGTGCCGTTGTTGTCCAGCTTGAAGTTGCCGGAGCGGGTGTAGGCCGAGGTGCCGTCCTGCATCAGCAACTGGAAGAAGCCGCCGCCGTTGACGGCCACGTCCAGCGCATTGCCCGTGATGCTGAGGTTGCCCTGCGTGAACTGCTGGGCCACCGTGTCCAGGGCCACACCCAGGCCTGAGTTGTTGCCGCCGCCGGCGCCGATGGACGAGGCCACGAGTTCGGAGAACTCGGCACGCGAATACTTGAAACCCGTGGTGTTGCCGTTGGCGATGTTGTGGCCGATCACGTCCAGGTTCTTGCTGGAGGCGTTCAAGCCGGAGAGACCTGTCTGAAATCCCATGATGTTTTCCTTCCGGGTTTAGAAAATGGCGGCGATCTTCGAGTACGGCACGCTCTGGCCGCTCATCAGATCGAGGTTGAGGCTGCCGTTGACCGTGCCCACGGCCAGCACGCGGTCGGTGCTGTAGGTGGTGGCGGCGACGGGCTTGCCGTCGTTGACGGCGGTGACGCGGTAGCCCAGGCTGGCGTAGTTGCCGTAGTCCGAGGCGTCGAAGGTGAAGGAGTTGCGGCCGGCCTCCATGGCGCCCGAGGTGATGGTGTCGAGCACCACGCCGGCGGGCGAGAGGATCTCGATCTTGACCTGGCTGGCCGAGCCGCCCAGGTCGAAGGCCGAGCCGGACATGCCCGTGGTCGTGTCGCGCCAGAGCGTATTGCCCGGGATCAGCACATCGCGGCCCACCAGGGCCGTGCCCTGCAGCACCTGCATGGCGTTGAACTGGGTCGACATGCTCTGCATGGTCTCGTTGAGCTGCTGGATGCCGCTGACCGTGTTGATCTGCGCCATCTGCGTCGTCATCTGCGCGTTGTCCATGGGGTTGAGCGGATCCTGGTTGTTGATCTGCGCAACCAGCAGCGTGAGAAAGCGGTCCTGCATCT
>CAUPRZ010000191.1:0-5324 GCA_963513855.1 uncultured Hylemonella sp. | reverse complement strand
TGGGTCCAGTCCTGGACGATGCGCTGCACGCTCTGGTTGAGTTCCAGCACACGCGGCTCGAAGCTGGACGTCAGCTTGCCGGCGCGCGCGATGTTGAGCACGTCGTCGACGATGCGGTCCAGACGCTGGGCGTTCTGACGCACCATCTGGGTCAGGCGCAGCTGGCGCGGATCCTGCAGATCCTCCTCCAGCAGGGCATTGGCCTGGACAATGGCGGCCAGGGGGTTGCGGATCTCGTGCGCCACCGCGGCTGACATGCGGCCCATGCTGGCAAGTTTTTCGGTGCGCAGTCGGGCTTCCATCTCGCGCAGGTCCTGCAGGAACATGACGCAGAGGATTTCGTTCTCGCCCCAATGAGCCGCGGTCATGCGCGTGCGCGCCCGCAGGCGACGGTTGCCCTGGCCCAGGTGCTCGATGCCGATGTCGGCATGGTGGAAGTCCCCGCGCCCCGTGTAGACCTGGAATGCCAGCTCGGCCAGCGCCTGCCAGCCCGGCTCGTCGGCCAGGTTGAAGGGGGTGCGTTTGATGGGGCGTTCGTCGGCCTGCAGCATCTGACGCGCCGCCGGGTTGGCCGCGTGCACCGTGCCACGCACATCCACCACCAGGATGCCGTCGGTCAGCGCGTCGATCACCAGGTCGTTGACCTGCTGCTGGATGCGCATGGCGTGCTGGCTGCGGCGTGCCCGCTGCTGTTCGCTGGCCAGACGGGCCGAGAGCTGGTGCGCGAGGAAGGCGATGACGAAGCTGCCGGCACCCGTCAGCGCGGCCTGGATGAAAAAAGGCGTGGCGTCGGCCAGCCCGAGCAGGGCTTGCCAGATGCTGTGCGCCAGCAGCATCAGGGTGATGCCCGCGGCCGTGCCCATGGCCAGGGTCAGCGAGCCCAGCACCGCAGCCTGCAGCACCGGCAGGGCATAGAGCGGGGTGTAGTTGATGCTGCTGCCGTGCAGCAGCTGCAGCAGGGCGAAGATCACGATGTCGACGCCGATGCTGACGATCCAGTAGCGATCGAAGGCCTGGCCCAGGCGGCGCGGCTGGGGGGCCAGACGCACCATGAGTGCGGCGCCGAAATGCGTCGCACACAGCAGGACCAGGCCGGGGTGATTGGTCTGCCCCAGCAGGTAGAGCGCACTCTGGAGCAGGAAGAGCACCAGGCCCAGCGTGACGCGCGCCGTCATGAAACCCAGCCACAGGCGCTTGAACTCCTGCTGTTCCTCGGGGGCTTCCAGCCGCTCGTCGAGCAGCGAGGGGCCGAACCAGGAATGCTGGTGATCGGAGGGGTGGGGCATCAGGGTTCGGCCTGTTGCCGGTGTTCGTTACCGCAATACAGGCCGATGCGGCCGACCACGGCCTCGTTGTGGGGCAGATGCACGCCGCAGCGGGCGCAGCGCACCATGTCCTGCGGTCCAGCGGGTGGGGGTGCGGAGGCTTCGGGTTGGGATGGCTTGGCGCCACGCCGTCCCGAGCGCCAGAGCCAGGCCAGCAGCAGCACGATGGCCAGGAAAAGCAGGAATTTCATGTGGAACTGCGACCCAGGACGATCTCGAGCACAAAACGCGAACCCACATAAGCCAGCAGCAGCAGCCCCGCACCTGTGAAGAGCAGACGGGCGGCACGCCAGCCGCGCCAGCCGAAGCGCAGGCGTCCGACCATCAGCACGGCGAAGACGGCCCAGGACAGCAGGGAGAACACGGTCTTGTGGCTCCATTTCCAGGCCGCACCATAGAGCAGCTCATCGAACAGCAGACCGGCCAGCAGGGTGGCCGAGAGCAACACGAAGCCGGCGCCCACGAAGCGGAAGGTCAGGCGTTCCAGCGTCAGCAGGGGCAGACCGCTGCCGGGCTCCGCGGCGTGACGGATCCGGTCCTCAGCGCGCAGCATCAGCAGGGCGTGGACCACGGCCACCGCGAACAGGCCGTAGGAGGCGATGCCCAGGGCCCAGTGCAGGGGCAGCCAGATCGAGGCGCTGGTCTGCAGCGCCTGGCCCGGGAAAAAGAGGGCCAGCAGCACCACACCAGCGCCCAGGGCTGACAGGGTCCAGTGCGTCTGCAACTGCGGGTAGAGCCGGCTTTCGATGGCATAAACCGCGGCCACCAGCCAGACCGTGACGGACAGCGCCGGGGCAAAGCCGAAACGTGGTGTGTCCCCCAGCAGGCCCCAGCCCAGCAGCAGGCCGTGCAGCAGCCAGGCGAGCAGCACCGCCAGCCTCGCCGCCACCGGAGGCAGACGCGCCACGGCGGGGGCCGCATAGGCGGCGGCGGCCAGAATGGCCAAGGCCAGGCTGGCTGGGGAGGCACTGGGTAAAATCATGGTCACAGTTTATCCCGCTTGCCCCGTGCTGGTCGGCGTCCTGTACCCTCCCGCCCACCGGAACACATCATGGCCTCCGCCCTTACCGACAAACTCAGCCGCCTGGTCAAGGAAATCCGCGGCCAGGCCCGCATCACCGAATCCAATGTGGCCGACATGCTGCGCGAGGTGCGCATGGCCCTGCTGGAGGCGGACGTGGCCCTGCCCGTGGTGCGCGACTTTGTCGCCCGGGTCAAGGAAAAAGCCCTGGGCCAGGAGGTCATGGGTTCGCTCACGCCGGGGCAGGCCCTGGTGGGCATCGTCAACCGCGAACTCGCCGCCACCATGGGCGAGGGCGTGGCCGATATCAACCTCGCGGCCCAGCCCCCGGCTATCATCCTCATGGCCGGCCTGCAGGGTGCCGGCAAGACCACCACCACGGCCAAGCTGGCCCGCCACCTGATCGAGAAGCGCAAGAAGAAGGTGTTGACGGTCTCGGGCGACGTCTATCGCCCGGCCGCCATCGAACAGCTCAAGACGGTGACGGCGCAGGCCGGGGCCGAGTGGTTCCCCAGCACGCCCGAGCAGAAGCCGGCCGACATCGCCCGTGCCGCGCTGGACTATGCGAAGAAACATTACTTCGACGTGCTGCTGGTCGACACCGCCGGCCGCCTGGCCATCGATGAAGCACTGATGCGCGAGATCCGCGAACTGCACGCGGTGCTCAACCCGGTCGAGACCCTGTTCGTGGTCGACGCCATGCAGGGCCAGGACGCCATCAACACCGCCAAGGCCTTCAAGGAAGCCCTGCCGCTGACCGGTATCATCCTGACCAAGACCGATGGTGATTCACGCGGTGGTGCGGCCCTCTCGGTGCGCGCCGTCACCGGCGTTCCCATCAAGTTCGCCGGCACCAGCGAAAAGATCGACGGCCTGGAGGTCTTCGATGCCCAGCGTCATGCGGGACGTGTGCTGGGCATGGGCGACATCCTGGCCCTGGTCGAGCAGGTCACGGCCGGCGTAGATATGGAGGCGGCGCAGAAACTGGCCGCCAAGGTCAAGAGCGGCGAAGGTTTCGACCTCAATGACTTCCTGGCCCAGCTGCAGCAGATGAAGCAGATGGGGGGGCTGTCCAGTCTGATGGACAAGCTGCCAGCCCAGATGGCCGCCAAGGCCGGGCAGGTCGACACAGACAAGGTCGAGCGCGATCTGCGTCGCAAGGAAGGCATCATCCAGAGCATGACCAAGTTGGAGCGTCGTAAGCCCGACATCATCAAGGCCACGCGCAAGCGTCGTATCGCGGCTGGCGCCGGTGTGCAGGTTCAGGACGTGAACCGCCTGCTCAAGGAGTTCGAGCAGATGCAGGAGATGATGAAGAAGATGAAGGGCGGCGGCATGATGAAGCTCATGAAGCGTATGGGGGGCATGAAAGGCATGCCCAAGATGCCTTTCTGAAACTTTGCGGGACAGACCAAGAATCGCGCAGCGATTTTGCTCTGTCCTCAACTGATCAGGCGGTCACAGCCTCGCCACGCAGGCTGTAGTGTCGAGCCTCGCTGATGGTCACATCGACCATCTGGCCGATGAGGCGCTGGGGCGCCTTGAAATTCACCACGCGGTTGCACTCGGTGCGCCCCATCAGTTCTTCAGCATCACGTTTGGATGGCCCTTCCACCAGGATGCGTTGCACAGTGCCCACGCGACTGGCGCTGATCTGCTTGAGCTTGGTTTCGATGACGGCCTGCAATGCCTGCAGACGCCGCAGCTTGACGTCATGCGGCGTGTCATCGTGCAGGTTGGCTGCGGGGGTGCCCGGGCGTGGGCTGAAGATGAAGCTGAAGGAGTTGTCAAAGCCCACGTCCTCGATGAGCTTCATCATCCGGCTGAAATCGTCATCTGTCTCACCCGGGAAGCCGACGATGAAGTCGCAGCTGATGGACATGTCGGGCCGGATGGCGCGCAGCTTGCGTACCGTGCTCTTGTATTCCATGGCCGTGTAGCCGCGTTTCATGGCCATCAGGATGCGGTCGCTGCCGTGCTGCACGGGCAGGTGCAGGTGACTGACCAGCTTGGGCAACTTCTCATAGGCCGCGATCAGTGAGGGCGTGAACTCGTTGGGGTGGCTGGTGGTGTAGCGGATGCGCTCGAGGCCGGGGATGTCGGCCACGTATTCGAGCAGGGTGGCGAAGTCGGCCATCTCGCCTGAGATCCCCATGGGTGCGCGCCAGGCGTTCACGTTCTGTCCCAGCAGATTGACTTCCTTGACGCCCTGATCGGCCAGTCCGGCCACCTCGACCAGGACGTCCTCGAAGGGGCGGCTCACTTCCTCGCCACGTGTGTAGGGCACCACGCAGTAGCTGCAGTACTTGGAGCAGCCCTCCATGATGCTGACAAAGGCGGTGGCGCCCTCGACCTTGGCCGGCGGCAGGTGGTCGAATTTCTCGATCTCGGGAAAGCTGATGTCCACCTGCGAGCGGTTCTGTGCTTCACGTGCGTTCAGCAGCTCGGGCAGGCGGTGCAGGGTCTGCGGACCGAAGACCACATCCACATAGGGCGCACGGCGGATGATTTCGGCGCCCTCCTGACTGGCCACGCAGCCACCGACGCCGATCTTCACGCCCTTTTTCTTGAGGTGCTGCACGCGGCCGAGGTCAGAGAACACCTTTTCCTGCGCCTTCTCGCGTACCGAGCAGGTGTTGAAGAGGATCAGATCGGCTTGTTCGACGTCGTCTGTCTTTTCATAGCCCTGGGCCGCGCCCAGCACATCGGCCATCTTGTCCGAGTCGTACTCGTTCATCTGGCAGCCGAAGGTCTTGATGAATACTTTTTTGCTCATGATGTTTTCCTGGGGCCATCGTAAGGATGGCAAGTACCCGTCACAGTGGCGGTGACAGGTCGATGACTCTGGGGGAGTCGTCCTCGGGTGGTTGAGCGTCAGTTGGCCGTGGCGGGCGGCGTTGGTGCCACAGGTGCAGCGGCGATTTCCCGGGCCGTGAGGATCCAGACCTCGTGTACCAGCCCCAGGGGTTCCAGCGTGT